>JAIQGB010000198.1 GCA_020072905.1 Terriglobia bacterium
GGCCAGGCGATTCAGAAGCCTTGCCGCAGCCCAAAGTTTTGTCGGCAGAGACCGGAGAGACCGATGACGGCGGGCCGGGGGGGGGGTTGTGGAAGGGCTCGGTTCCTCTATTTTGCCCGCCCACTGCCTGATCCGCTTCGCCCACCGTGTGGTCGGGAGAGCGAAATTACAGGCCTCGATATTGATTCCCATGTAAACGTATTTGAAGGGAAAGGGCGAAGATTCGACAAGCCGACGGGTTATGGTCGTTTTCCCCGCCCCGTCTGGGCCGATGATCGCTATCGAAGTCATTTTTCCGTCTCTCGCCTCAAAGAATTTGGTGTTCAGCGTTCTCAAAAAGAGGACCCGGAATCGGAAGCGGGTTCGACTTGAGCTGTCTTGACTATGGCGGCCGACCTATTCGCCGCATGGCGGCGACGTTCGGAACGGTGCGAACCTGCCCGCCGGGGAGGAACCTCAGGAGCGCCCATGCGGTGACGGAACCAGTCAGCCGTCCGGAGCAGGCCAGCAGAAATACGCACCTTGGGCGTCCAGTCAAGTATTTTCGTGGCCTTCGCGATGTCGAGAAAAATATGCTCGACTTCCCCGGGGCGCTTGGAAACGAATTGGGGTTCAAAAGGCGGTATGTTCAAAGCTTCACGGACACCCTCGAATATTTGGTAATCGGAAGTCGGAATTCCCGAAGCGATGTTGACAGTCTCACCGTCCCCCAGTTCGAGGGCCTTCAAATTCGCACGGACGACATCAGAGACCTCTATGTAATCCCTGGTCTTTGACCCATCTCCGTAAATCTTGGGAGTAACTCCCTTGAGCATTTGCTCGCAAAAAATCGCGACGACTCCGGCCTCGCCCTGGGAGTTTTGTCTTGGACCGTAAACATTGCCGTAACGGAGGACGACATACGGCAGGCCGTGGATGGAGCCGTACACTGAGAGATAGAGTTCTACAGCGCGCTTGCTGACGCCATAGGGCGCAAGAGGCCGGACCGGAGTTTCTTCACCGGCGGGGAGGATGGGGGGCTCTCCGTAAATGGCGCCGCCCGTGGAGGCAAAGATGAAGCGTTGGACTTTGTATTTAGCCGCGAGATTCAGCAGGTTGAGAGAACCCAATAGGTTCGATTGGACGTCGAATACTGGATCCTCGACCGACCGGCGCACATCAATCTGAGCGGCGTGATGATTGACGATCGCCGGTCGTTCCTCGCGAAAAATGTTTTCAAGTGAGGCGTGATCCCGGACGTCGGCCTGATAGAAACGGACGTCGGAGCCTACGTTTTCCAGCGATCCGCGGGAGAGATTGTCGACCATCACGACTTCCAGCCCCTCGGCCACATAGGCATCCGCAATGTGCGAACTAATAAACCCGGCTCCCCCGGTTAACAATACTTTCATGGTTAGTCCTCCACGGATTGTAGGCAGGCGAACTGACTCGATTCCCACAACAAATCGCGGGTTCTCATTCCGCTCCTCGTCGGAAATTTCAATTGCAGCAGATCTCGCTGTTTTGCCAGCGCTGGATCAGACAGGCGCTAATCTGTCCAGGAGCTAACACTGTCAAGGGGCTTGGACCGTCGGCGGCGGGCCCGGGTTCTCAGTCGGGGCAAATCCATGGGTGATCGTGCCAAAGTGCAACATCTGGCCGCTGGGCCCTCCGATGTACCGTACTCCAGTGCCGATCCCCAACTCTTCGCCGATCACTGAATCCCGGTAATAACGGTAGGCAAACTCCAGCGTGGCGCCGTCGTTGCTGAGCTTCCAAGCAGGAGATTTCGAGGGGTCGTTCGGGTTCTTAAGGAGAAAGCAGATTGCTCTGAGCAGCGAGCCTGCGCCTCCGGGCGCCATGTTTTCGTAGATGGATTTGTCGCTGCGACGGAGAAGAAGCTCCGCCTGCATGACGACTCCTTGCAGGTAGGTCATGGTATAAGTCCAGGATTTGTCTCGGTCGACAATCCATTTGGCGTCGCACCCAGATGATCCCCTGGCCAGTTCTTCCGGGATTCCGCCGTCGCGCCGGATCCCCACAGGCTCGTGGCAATTGTAATTGTCCATATAGGAGTTGCCACCCATTCGATCCAGTTGTCGCCGTTTCGCTTTTTCGTACGCTTCTGTTGGGGTCAAAGGTGCTCCCCGGCTGTCGGTGAGCGGCATTCCCGAATCGGCAAGATAGTCAGCGATCATGGCTGAGGTCGCCGAGCCTGCTGTTCCCCAATTATTGCTTCGGACTTCGGACGCCCAATTCGCCTTTTTGAAAACCACGTTGGCAAGCCATGTCTGGAAGGTCCGCTTGTCGCTGGCTGTCCACTCGGGGTAATCCGCAATCAAGTCCGCGGCGATAATCCAACTGGGCACGTACCAGGACAGGTTCAGAATGCATTGATTGCCGCCGGAGTATCTGTCCCCGCCGTAGTCGCTCGTGGAGGAGAGTTCCAGCAAGCGTTGACGGACCTCGGCCGCGTATCGTGAGTCGACCGTCAGGTTATAGACTATAGCCTTCGCTTCGATTAAGGGAGCGCCTTTGCCGAGGAAGGGAGGTTGAAGGGTGTGGTGATCGCATTGCTGGGGCCCGCTAATTGTGCCGTAAGGCCAATAGGAGGGGTTAGGCGCCGAAGAATTCCCGTTGGCAAAGTATTCGATGCTGGCGACCGCTGCTTGATAAGGCTCGATGCCCCGAGAAGCTTTTTCGGCCACCCTCTCAAGTTCGCCGGGCGTGGTGACGTAGCCGCGTGATTTGCTGCCGACGGCTGTAGCACCTGGTGCGCGCATGGATAGGCCAACGGAAGCAGGGCTGAGGAGCAGCACTGCCGCCACAAAAAGCTCGAAAGGTTTGTGGGCAACGCAAATTCGGTTGAGAGGCATGGGGCAGAGACTAATGAATCAGGGTCTTTAGTTTCCAGTCAAAAACCCCCGCATATCGGGCGCGGTCGCTGCCTCGCCCGGAGCGTCCGGTGGCCCGAGAACTTGGGACATGTTACCCCGCGCATCGGACGCTCATGGTTTCGCGCCGCGCCGGCGACAAGGGGGGGGCGTCACTCAGGAGATAACGTTCAGACCACATGCTGAACATGAGGAGGGTCCAGATCGACCGGCTGAAGTCCTGCTCTCTTCGCCAATGCGCGTCGAGCATGGTTTGAACGACGGCTGGATCGAACAGTCCTTGAGCCTTCAGGACCTCGGGAGATAGATGATCTCTCACCATGTCGCGGAGGTCTGTGGAGACCCAGTCCGCGAGAGGAATGCTGAAGCCACCCTTGCGCCGGTGCAGAATTTGCGATGGCAGCACCTTCTTCGCCATCCGCTTGACCAGGTATTTCAAGGTGAGTCCCCGCACTTTGTAATGACTGGGCAGGCGGGCCATGAAGTTGACGATCCTCTGGTCGAGCAGAGGCACGCGCACTTCGAGGGAGTGTGCCATGCTCATGCGGTCCACCTTGGCGAGCATGTCATCCACGAGCTGAATCTGATTGTCCACGTAGATCAAGCGGTTGAGAACGTCCGAGGTGGGATGCCCGCCGTAGCACTCCTCGAAAAGGGAGAGAGTCGGCCGCAGTTCTTGGAGGTCGCCATCGAGGGACTCGCGGTTGTACAACGCCATTTTCATTTCTTCGTCGAGGTACGCCTTCCAAGAATAATGTGCAGGCAAGGGGTCCAGCGCGGCGCCACTGACAAACCGTTTGAGCCGGAAGTCAATACTGCCTTTGGCGAACGAAGTTGGCAGGGATCGGACGATCCCGGGGATAAGACGGGTGCTGATCAAACGCGGCAACCTGCGGTACAGGGTCGCTAACCTGTCAGCTTGGTATGTGTTGTAGCCTCCAAACACTTCGTCGCCGCCATCGCCACTGAGAACAACTTTCACGTGTTCTGCTGCGAGTTTGCTGACCGCAAAAACCGGCAGAGCGGAGTTGTCTGCGAAAGGCTCGTCGAAGAACTCGGCCATGGCATGGACCATTTCCTCTGCGTGAGGCTCGAGGATCAGCTCATGGTGGTCTGTTTGAAACGTGTCCGCCACAATCCTCGCGTAAGGGAGTTCATTGTAAGATCGCTCTTTGAACCCGACGGAAAACGTCTTGACCGGCTGGCGGGTCACTTCGCTCATCAAAGCCACGACCAAGCTCGAATCAAGTCCGCCACTGAGGAAGGCCCCGACGGGCACGTCGCTGATCATCGTGTCGCGGACGACGGTCCGGAGAGTTTCCAGTAGCTCTTCTTCCAACCCAGCGAGGCGCTGGCGCGGAGCGGCAACTGCATCGGTGGACGGGAACTTCCAAAAAGGACGGACCCTCACCTGCCCGTCTTTCAGGCTGGCGACGAGCACGTGGCCTGGCTGTAATTTCCTGATGCCCTTGAGAATGGTCCGAGGACCGGGCACATAATTCAACGAAAGGTAATCGTGCAGTGCCACTCGATCCACCTGCCGTTCGATTCCATCGCACAAAATCGCCTTGATTTCCGAGCCAAAAAGCAGCCGGTCGGGCATTGCCGCGTAGAAAAGGGGTTTGATCCCCAACGGGTCGCGCGCCAGCGTCAGTACTTTCTTGCGTTCGTCCCAGAGGGCCACTGCAAACATTCCATTGAGATGGCGGGCGAAATCTTCGCCCTCTTCTTCGTACAAATGGACGATCGTTTCGGTGTCCGAATTCGTCCGGAACCGGTGCCCGCTGGCTTCCAGCCTGCTCCTCAATTCCTGGAAGTTATACACTTCGCCGTTGTAGGCGATCCAAACGGTGCCGTCTTCGTTCGACAGCGGCATGTGTCCGCCTGCGACATCAATAATCGAAAGTCGCGTGGAGCCGAGAGCGACCGGCCCTCGGATGTAGCTCCCGGTGTCGTCCGGTCCGCGATGCCAGATCGCGGCGCACATCTCGGCGAGAATATCGGGTTCGGCCGGACGCTCCGAGTCAAAGTACAATTTACCGCAAATTCCACACATGTTACGGGCTCCATACTACCGGATCTTCAAATACGCGAGTGGCCCCTCAAGTCGAGAATTGAGCGGTTCTCGTTATAGGTTCAGGGTGTTGTAGCAAGGAAGACATTTAAGACAGGCCACGGATTCCCAAATGGGTTTCGCATAAGGTCTGTAACGGAGAATGACTCACGAGGGTGCATGACCGAGATTGGCCGCTAGGGCTGCTGAGTGACAGGTTGGCGATCGAACCGTCTTACTTCCCAGGAATCGATCCTTTGGCCTCGGACAACTCGAAATTGCGCAACCAGGAACGCCATATTCGCCAGACAAAAATAGAAAGGGATACTCAGCACTTTAAGCATGCCGGAGGATGGAAACGGCCGCTTTCGGAAGAAGAATGTTGCGATGGCCAGCCCGTAAAATGCGGACTGCGTCAGTGCGAGGGTCCGATAGACTGGGCCAACGGGCCATAGGGCCAGCGAGCAGACAAATGCCACCGCGAGCGGCCAAACCGCCAGCCATCGTAAAAGCTTGTGAGAGAAAAGTTGTAACGAGTAAAACCCGTAGCGGAAGGGATTCAAAAGCCCGCGCATCTCGATCAGCCCGCGCAAACCTCGCGCGCAAACACGCACCTTCCGCCGGAACTCGGCGTTCGCGGAAGGGGCGACATGCTCGAAGGCGGCGGCTTCCGGCTCAAAAACCATCCGCCCGCCCTGGGCGATCACTTCATAAGAAATCGTTGCGTCATCGCAGACTCCGCCGGGCAAGGGTTTGAAGAGTTCACGCCGAATTGCATAAATGGCACCGGTCGCTGACGTGACGCTGCCTGCCCGGCTTTGCCATCGCTTCAGCATCCGATCCAGACTCCAATAAGCATGTTCGCCGCCGGTCGCGCTGCTGGCAAGGCTCCGCTTTGAATAGCGCTGATCCCCAGCCACTCCGCCCACTTGAGGGTCCGCAAAAGGCCGAACCAAAGCGCGCAGGGCGCCCGGCGCATACATGCTATTGGCGTCGGAGAAGACGAGAATCTCATTACGAGCACTGGGTACAGCTTCGTTGAGCGTCGGGATTTTTCCTCGGCGCGGCAATGCCAATAGCAGGATCCCTTTATCTCTGTGCTCAGCCACGATTTCGTTCGTCCCATCGTCCGAGCCGTCGGAGGCCACGATGACTTCCATGCGGTTCCTGGGGTAGTCGAGCGAAAGGACATTCTCCAGTTTTCTGCTAAGCACCGCGGCCTCATTGTGCGCCGTGATCAATAGGCTGACCGTAGGCGTATGGATCCCTGAGCGGAGAGCGCGGGGGCGAAGCTTAGCCCGCAAGATGAGCAGCAGAGGGAAACCGACATACGTATACGCCAGGACGAAAGCTGATAACCAAAAGAGGATTTCACTCATAGGGGCTCCGCGCGGGGATTCGCGCGTCTTCGAGAACTACAACCGCGTCACTATTTTCTATCTCCAAGTGAATTTCTGCGTGCGTCTGCTAGGCTGGCTCGGTCCTCAGGGGCTCAGGGCTGGAGGACAGGTCCTCTTCTTTGGGGAGAGGTTCAGCTGAATCCTGCGCGACGGCCCGAGCTGCTGAGCTAGCGACGGCGATGAGAAGCCAGAAATAACGCTGAAAAGCCAATTGCAGGAAGACACCCGTCATCAGATAAACCGCGCAACTAAGGAAGAATGCCCCCGAGTAGTAGGCTGCATTCGGCCGCGACCAGCGCAAGCGCCGCCACTGAGACCACAATTCGTGCATCAGGACGCCCACGATGATGAGAAACGCCGCGAGTCCCAGCAGTCCGGTATTGGCAGCAATTTCCAGATAAAGGTTATGGGCGAAATAACCCTTGGCCTGAGCCGCCAATCCGATCCGATTAACATAAGCGGTGGAATAGAAGCGCGCGAAATGCGCAGGGCCGACGCCAACCAGGGGATGGTCCGCAAGCACTTCTAGGGCGGCGAGGTTCTCCGCCAAGCGCCGCCGCATGGATTCGTCTGGGCTCTGCCCGGTTGTAGATTTCCCCGACAACAGCGCGGGAACCTGCTCGAAAGTCTGCAGGCGCTTGATGAATCCTGGCCCCGTAAACAGGAACGCAACGACCGCAATGAAGCCGACCGGAATAGCGCGACTGGGCTTGATGTACCCCATGAACACCATTAGCGTGATCATGAAAATGAGCCCGAGGAATGCGCCACGTGAATAGGTTAAGACCACGCCGCCGACAATCAGCGTGCCGGCAGTGAGTGCCCCCGCTCGCGCCGCAAAGGTTTTGCCGCGTAAAACCACCAGGCTGGCAAGCGGAACAAGCACGATTAAAAGCTGACCAAAACGATTCTGCTCTCCAATAGGGCCGTTCGGACGGATTTGAAGCGCCAGCTTTCCCCAGCTCTGGCCAACCGCAAAAACTCCTCCCGCCTGGGCGAAGCCGCCGTAATCGTTGTTGAGCGTGCCTGTGGCTTTCTGAAAGATCGTGAGCGCGCCCATCAGGCTGCCAGCCAGTAGCATCATCGTAGCGGTCGGACCGCCGTTATTGGCGAGATTCCCAAGCAAAGGATCAATGTTGTTGAAACTGCCTGGAGCTGTGAACGATGTGCTCGAATCTGAGCAGAGATTGTATCCACCATCATTCACCGAATTGTAAACGTCACCGCCGGTTTGACTGTAGGCGATGATTGAGTTTCGCACTGCAATGGTGCCGCCGCCGCTACTCAAACCACCCCCTAAAGATTGACCTTTAATGTAATCGTTCCAGTTGGTCGCTGCGTCGGCCCGGTTGTATGCGATCGTGACATTGACGAGCGTGGCTGTCCCGCTGCCTGCAAACAAAGCGCCGCCCCGTGCCGAGCCACCGGCGGCAACCGGATCGTGAAAAGGCGTTACCCCTGCCTCTCCGCCGGCTGCCTGATTGCTAGCCCAGGTTGAGTTCGTCACCGCGAGAAAGCCCGAACTCCAGAGCGCGCCTCCTTCAGCGTCACCGCCGGGCCATCCGGTCAGAGACGATGCGCCCCATCCTCCCTGGGCGACA
>JAIQGB010000199.1 GCA_020072905.1 Terriglobia bacterium
GGGCGAGGCAAGCCTCTCCCCTACGCCCCCTGTAGCGGCGGTCTCCGACCGCCGGCCGCCGGTGAGGACACCGGCGCTACAGCGCCCGGCGTGACCATCGCGGTGTTCTCCGCCGTGCAGGACTTCGCACCCTCACCCGCGCGGCGACGTTTCTTCCCCCAGCTCTGCGCGGCGGCAAACGAAATCTGGCGATTCAGCGTGGATGCCGACAACCGGCTGAGGTTGACATGCACGCAGCAGGCGTTGAAGAAACAATTGAATCATTGATTCATTGAGTCATTGAACCCTTGGGCCGGCTACGGCCAGCCTCTTCTCAATGAACCAATGACGCAATGATTCAATGGAGCAATTCCTATGGGCCGAACCGTCTCCACTTTTCGTGACCTGATCGAACAAGAACTCCAGAACTGGGAGCGGGTTTTTGGCCGCGCGTTGCGGCGCGAGGAGCGCGCTCACTTCGAGCTGATGTTCAACCGCGTGCGGCTTTACCTCCAGGCCTGCACTTACGAGTTCCCCGTGCACGCCATGGACGCCATCAACGTGACGATCGGGCTCGACCACGAGATCCGGCTGCGCCAAATCGAAGCGCTTTTGAGGATCAACCTTGAGACTCAGTGGATGGATTCTCGACCTCTATCCTTGCCCCGAGGGGATGACGCTGTGGCTGATTCCGGAGAGCGGGAGCGGGAAACGCCTGCGGCTGATTGACCGCTCGTTCCGGCCCTCGTTCTACGTGCACGGCCCGGAGCCACGGCTGCGGCGGCTGGTGAAGCCCCTCGCTGCCCGCGCCCGCGTCGCCTGCACGCTCACCGAGCGCACGGACCTCTGGGCGGGCCGGGAGCTGCTCGTCCTGCGCGTCACGCTGGATCATCCCACACAGTTTGCGGCGCTCGCGCGCTTCGTCTCGCACTTCGATCCCAGCCTGCGGCTCTACAACTCCGACTTGATGCTCGCGCCGATGTATTGCTGGGAAAAAGGCGTGTTTCCGCTGGCCAAGGTGGAAGTGGATGTGGGTGCTGGGTGCTGGGGACTAGGTGCTGGGGCAGGAAAGAACCTAGTACCTAGAACCCAGCACCTAGAACCCGGCACAGGCTCCGCCCTCCCGCGGGAGCGCGAAGCGCTCCCCTACCCGAATCCCGAACCCCGAATCCCGAACCCCGAGATTCGCGCCATCGAATGCCGCGACGACGAATGGGCGATTGATTACGAGCTGCCGCCGCTCAAGATTCTCCAGATGCGGCTCGAGGGCCTGGGGCGCGTCGATCCCAAGCACGGCCGGCGCGGCAAGCTGGAAGTGGCAGTGGACGACGACTGGCTCGAACTCGACGACGCGCTGGAGCCCGTCGCCCTCGGCTTCGAGCGCCTGCTGCGCGCGCACGATCCCGACCTCATCGTCAGCGAGTGGGGCGATGCGACGCTCTTCCCCGGCCTCTTGCAGCAGGCGCGGCGCGAACACATCAACCTTTCGCTCAACCGCGATCCCACTTACGGCGGGACCGTGCAGCGCAGCCGCGCGCGCAGCTACATGAGTTACGGCCGCATCCTCTTCAAGGGCAGCGCCACCACGCTTTTCGGGCGCCTGCACGTCGATGCGCAGAACTCCTTCATCGCCGACCAGTGCGACCTCGACGGCCTGTGGGAGCTCACGCGCGTCACCAAGCTCCCCGTGCAATACTGCGCGCGCACCACCACCGGCACGGGCATCTCCTACATGCAGATGGAACTCGCCTGGCGCGACGGCGTGCTCATCCCCGAACAGAAGGCCGAGCCGGAAAGCCCCAAGCATCCCGACGAACTGCTCGCCGCCGACCGCGGGGGGCTGGTGTTTCCTCCGCGCCTCGGTTTTTTTGAGAACGTCGCCGAACTCGACTTCATCAGCGAATTCCCGAGCATCATGGCGCGGTTCAACGTTTCGCCGGAGACCGTCAACTGCCGCTGCTGTCCTGACGCGCCACGCGTGCCCGAACTCGGCTACCGCATCTGCCAGCGCCGCCGCGGCATCACCAGCCGCGTCGTCGAGCGGCTCATCGCCAAGCGTGAGGAGTACAAGCGGCGGATTTCGGGATTCGGGACTCGGGACTCGGGGTTCGCTGTAGCGGCGATGTCCTCATCGCCGACGCCGGTGGGGACACCGGCGCTAAAGATCGTCGCGCCGGGCTTTAGCCCGGCACCGGTAGCGGAGGGCTCTGCCCTCCCGCGGGAGCGCGAAGCGCTCCCTCACCCGAATCCCGAATCCCGAACCCCGAACCCCGCAAATTACAAGCAGCGCCGCTCGTCGCTCAAGTGGCTGCTGGTCTGCTGCTTCGGCTACACGGGCTACAAGAACGCCCGCTTCGGCAAGATCGAGGCGCACGAAGCCATCAATGCGCTGGCACGCGAGAAGCTGCTGGTGGCCAAGGAAACCGCCGAGCGCGCCGGCTACCGCGTGCTCCACGCTCTCGTCGATTCGCTCTATGTTCAGCGGGCGGATGCTACGCGCGAAGACTACGCGCGCATGGTGCGGGAAATCGAGCAGCGCACGGGGCTCCCCATGGCGCTCGAAGCGGTCTATCGCTACGTCGTCTTCCTGCCCTCGAAACAACACGCCGAGGTGCCCGTGCCCAACCGCTTCTTCTGCGTGCCGGAAGACGGCGGCGAAATCAAAATCCGCGGGCTCGAATGCCGGCGGCACGACACGCCGCCCATCGTGGCGCGGATGCAGCGCGAAGTGCTGGCGATCGTTGCCGAGGCGCACGACTACGAAAGCTATTGCCGGAAGCTGGAAGAAGCGCGCGAGGTGCTCGACCGCTACCTGGCACGTGTGGAAGACGGCAGCGCGCCGATCGAAGAGCTGATCATCAGCCGGCGCATGGCGCGTCCGCCCGGCGCCTACAAGCAAGCCAACGCCACGGCCATCGCCGCGCGGCAACTCGACCGCTCCGGCGTGGAGCTGCGCCCGGGAGAAACCATCGAGTATGTCATCACCGACGCCGACTCGAATTACTCGGACGACCGCTTCCGCGCCTATACCCTGTGGGAAGGCTGGCGCGGCTATGATGTCAAGGAATACCAGCGCGCCCTGCGCGAAGCCTTCAAGCCGCTGGAGGTGTTCGCGACGGGCCAAGGCAAAAGGTCACGGAGGATTTCCCAATTCTCGCAGAATTGCCTCGACCGCCCGTTTGAGGACGGGAAGCGAATTCTCTACAATCCCCCAAACCTGCTGCAAATTAACACCGAGATAGTCGTGGACCACAACGTTCCTGAATGCGGCAATAGCACGTCAGTCCAGCTCCAAGTGGAGAGACCTAAGATGCTCCGATAAACGCGTCGATGACTCGGCCAGAATCTGAAGGTTCCGAATGACAGCGTCCTGCGTTTTCCTGTCGGCTAGAAAAAACTCCTTCCCCTCTTTCGTAAAATCCTCGACGAACCGAATACACTCCAAAATGTGATGCAAGTACAGCCGGTCGTCTTTCACAAAGGTACGGCCTCCCTCAAAACCCGGTCACGAATATACCAATGAATAGCGGGTTCGGTCAGCACGTGCACGGGCCTCCCAAGCAGTTCCTGAAGGTCCGCAACGAGTCCGCCTGGAAAGAAGAAACGAAATGTTGGGCCTGCGTCCACCAGGAAATCCACGTCGCTGTCGGGCCTTGCGTCGCCGCGGGCGACGGAGCCGAACACACGCACGTTGTACGCCCCGTGCCGGGCAGCAATTTGGAGGATCTCCTCGCGCTTCGCTTTCAGCAATTCCTCGATACCCATGACCCGTTTCCTCTGCACCTCTCCCCTGCCGCATTCTAACACTGCGCCGGGCGCCAATGCCCCGTTGAAAAGCAAAACCCGAGAGCGGGGCTTGCGCTACGAGTGCAATCCTGATTCATCGCGCCACGCAAGCCGTCGCCGTAATACAATAAAGGCAGGAGGAGCACTGCGATGAAACGAGCGCTATTGCTTGTGTTCGTCATTCTGGGCTGGGCCGTGGCGGCCTATGCCGGAAAGATCTACGGAAGCGTAAGCGAAGGCGGCAAACCGGTCGCGCAGGGGGTGAAGGTAGAGGTCACCTGCGGCAGCAACAACTACGCCGCGCAGACCGACGCCTACGGGTCGTTCAAGCTCTTCGTGCCGGACAAGGGCAAGTGCACGCTGAAGGTCTACTACCAAGGCCAGACGCCGTCTTTCGAGGTCAACTCTTACGAAGGCACCGTGCAATACGACCTGATCCTGGAGAAGCAGGGCGCTCAGTACACGCTGAGGAGAAAGTAGGCATGGAGAACCAGCCTAAAGACTTCTGGGACAAGATCGATGTCGTCTTCCGGCCCCTAAACGGTCTGCTGACCGCGCTCGCCGTCGGGCTGCTCGGCTATTACACCTCCAACATCCTTCGCCAGCGCGAGACCCGGGAAACGAACGAGCGGATCTATACGCAACTCATGAGCAGCCGGGAGCAAGCCGAGAGCTCGCTGCGCAAGGACATGTTTGTTTCCATCATCCAGACGTTTCTGCGGCCGCAGTCGGCAAGCCTGGAAGACCGGATGCTCAACCTCGAGTTGCTGGCCTACAATTTCCACGAGTCGCTGAACCTCAAGCCGCTGTTCGTCCATCTGCAAAAGCAAGTCGCCGCGGCTCCTGGCCCGTCGCAGGCGGAGTATGCCAACCGGCTCAACAAGGTCGCGCGCGAAATCACCACCCGCCAGTTAGTCCTGCTCGAACAGGTGGGCAAGAAATTCGGCCGCATGGTGGATTTCGACAAGTTCCGCGCCAGTCCCGGGGGCCTCGAGCTCGACCAGGAGACCCTGACGCTCGACGGGACGGAACGCGAATTCATGCTCTCGGTGCTCGAAGTCGATCCCAAGCGCAAAGAGCTGACCTTGGAGCTCGGGGTGCGCACCCCCCAGGAATCTCCCATCGTGCGTCGGCTCACCTTCCACGTGAGCTACTTCGACTTCCCCATGATCGACAACACACGGCTTTCGCGCGACCAGCGCGCCGCGGTGGTGATGAACGAATTTGGTGAGGGTGGGGCCGATCTGACCCTGGTGTACTTCCCCGGGTCCTACGCCAGCCTGAAAGAGAAAGTCTCCTACGACGAGGTCGTGGAGAGACTGCGAGTCCTTAGCGAGCCGGGACGCTAGCGCACCGTGACTTTGTAGACTCCTGCGCAGCGAGGTCTGATCACAAGGAGTCCCCCGCATGCTCCCCCGCCGTTTCCCAACCGGCGCGATTCTGTTGCCCATCGTCTTCGCTTCGGTTGCGATGAACTGTGCAGGGACAGAGAAGGTTCAGATGAAGTTGACCGAGCACGAAGATCGCATCGAAGTGGAGACGGATAACTACACGCTCGCAATCTACAAAGCGCCATTCCAACTGGCGGTCATCCGGGATCAAAAGTTCCTGTTGTCGTCGCCCGGCTCTATGCAATCCCCGATCG
Source organism: Terriglobia bacterium (assembly GCA_020072905.1). Classification (GTDB taxonomy): domain Bacteria; phylum Acidobacteriota; class Terriglobia; order UBA7540; family UBA7540; genus JAIQGB01. The sequence goes on from JAIQGB010000199.1 coordinate 5,411, forward strand.
GCCCGCGAGGTGGGGAGTGGGCAAGGCAGGGACTGGGATTTCAGGTTTTGACCGGCGGCAAGGAAAGGCGTTTCACGGAGGTGCACGACTTCTCCTTGCGAGGCAACGAACTGATTCTGAAGCTTTCCGGCGCGGGTGAAGACGCGACCGCCTCCTATCATCTCCGCCTCCTTCCGGACCGAATTGAGGCGCGCGCTGAAGTTCGAGGTCTGGCGGACGTCGACCGGGTCACGCAGGCATTCCTGCTCGCCCCGAGCGGACACTGGTATGGCGGCGCCGTGGACCAGGCGCACAACTGGCCACTCGAAACTCATCAGTGGAGCGCCGACCCGTTCCTCGCCACCTCGAATCAAGCCACGCCGTTCTGGATGACGTCGAGCGGCGTGGGAGTTTTCCTCGACACCTATGACGATATCGCCGCCTCGATCAACAAGGACAACGACGGACTGCTCCGCATCTCGTATCTCCACTCGCCGGCGATGCACTACACGCTCTTCGTGGGGAAGAATATCGCCGAGGCGCGCGACTTGTTTGCCAAGACCGTCGGCAAGCCTCACCGCCGCCCGCCCGAGGATGTGTTCGAGCGGCCGGTCTGGTCGACCTGGTGCCAGTACTTCGGCAAGGTCAGCCAGCGTGACGTCCTCGCCTACGCGCGGCACATCCAGGATGGCCACTGGCCGGCAAGCGTCGTCATCGTCGACGACGGCTGGCAGACACATTATGGCGATAACGAATTCAACTCGAAGTTCCCGGACCCGAAAGCTCTGGCGGGGGAGGTTCACAAGCTGGGCTACAAGTTGGCTCTCTGGGTGGAAAACCACGCGAACCTCGACTCTGACCGCTATCGTGAGGGGGAACAGAATGGCGGCCTCATTCGCGACGCGGCCACCGGCAAAGCGGCGCGGATTCACTGGTGGAACGGCGAGGCAGCGCTCATCGATCTGAGCGACGATCGAGTGCGCGCGCGCTACGTGGACGAACTCCAGGCCCTTATGCATCGTTACGGCATTGACGGCTTCAAATTCGATGGTGGCGACGCCGAGTACTGGCCCGCAGCCGGCGCCCAGCGCGGGCCAGGTTTGTATCGCACGCGCAATCGCTATACTGACCTGTGGGCCGAGGTGGGCGGAGAATTCGAGCTGAACGAACTGCGCGTTGGCTGGCTCTCCCAGCCGTTCGGACTCTTCAATCGCCTGCGGGACAAGCGCGCCTCCTGGTCGGACGCGGACGGACTTCCCGCCATTGTTACCCACGGTGGAATCCAGTCCTTGCTGGGGTTTGTTTTCAATTGTCCGGACCTGATTGGCGGCGGGCTTGACGAAGGGTTCAAACCCGATGAGGAGCTGAGCATCCGCTGGACCGAGGCCGCCGCCTTCATGCCGATCATGCAATTCTCCTACGGGCCGTGGCAGTTCAGCGAGCCGGCGCAGAAGATCATTCGACGCTTCGCTCTGATGCACGGCAAGTTGTGGCATTCCCACCTGAAGGCGCTGGTCGAGCGCGCCATGGCAACAGGTAAGCCGATCTGGTCGCCGCTCTTCTACGTGTTCCCCGAGGTCGAAACAGCCTATCTCCTTCGCGACGAATTCCTGGTGGGTGAGCGCCTGCTTGTCGCTCCGGTCATGCAGCCGGGTGCGCGCCAGCGCGACGTCTATCTTCCCGAGGGGCGTTGGCGGGATTTCTGGTCGGAAAAGGTCATGCAGGGCGGCCGGACGTTGCGGGATTATCCTGCGCCGCTCGAAACGATTCCCGTCTTCGAGCGCATCGATTCCCAAGGTTCCAGCAAGGTGAAGTGAGTGGGGAGATGCGGAGCCGACTTAATCCACGTCGGCGGACATTGGGGCAAGCGGTTGCAGCCGTAACGTGGCGCAGAGCGAACGCAGGGTTTCGCTGCTTTCCTGATCCATGTTCAGAAAACGGAGTCCCGCCAATCCCCTGGCGTCTTTCCAAGTAACCTGGGCCTCCGTATGGATTTCTTTCCCCTGCCAAGGTATTGCCAGCCGGCATTCCCGGCCCGCCTCGGGGGTCCCAGCGCCCTTCACGCAGCACCCCCGGACGCTGATGACCTCCACGGCGACCTCTGATTCCGCGCCAGTGTCGTGAGGTGTCAGGACAGCGGAGAAACCGGCAATGTAACGGGGAACTTGGCGGCGCTCCCTCATGGCGAGCGGAGTGTAGTCTTCTGCCGGCCGGAACGCAAGGGCGCCCGGCGTCCGGCCGAACCCTCGATTGCCTCGCACCATCTAATGAATTAGAATGAAAAAGTTCTCCGAGCCTGGGGCGCTAAGGGTGCCGGACAAACCTAAGCCCTGCGGGCCGATAGGGTGACGCGAGAAATTGCGCCGCCTCCCGTGTTTGGAAAGGAGAACCGAGCCGACTACAAACACGGGTCGGCGTTTCTTTTTTCCCCCGCTCCTGGCGCGACGGCTAGTGATGTCATGCTGAGCCCGCCTGCGGCTGGTAGGCGGAGAGAACGTCGGGAAGATGCTGGCCGACA
>JAIQGB010000200.1 GCA_020072905.1 Terriglobia bacterium
AGGGGCGATTCATGAATTGCCCTGAGGGTGGGCAGGTACGAATGGGCGGTTCGCAAATCGCGCCTGGACAACCCGGCGGTTCGTGAACCGGGGGGAAGGGGCGATTCATGAATCGCCCCTACAAATGACGGCTTCATTCGCGGAGCTGCAGGGCGGGTGGCGCATACACCGCGCTCTCTGCGATGTGTGCGAGAGCGGTGGTAGGGGCAGGGCTTGCCCTGCCCACGGGGGCGCGGCAAGCCGCGCCCCTACGCCGGACGGCGCGACGCTCGAAGGGAAGCGAAAAGGAGGTGCAATCCGATGTTTCACGGAGACGTTTCCAAAGAAATTGCCCAAGGTCTCATTGCTCTCCAGGAGCGAATCAAGGCCGCGAAGGTTCCACCTTCGAAGCTCGACGAAACCCTGACCATTGCCACATGGAATATCCGCGAATTTGGCAAGAAGCAACGCAGCGAGGCGGCTGTTCACTATATTGCCGAAATCCTCGGCCAGTTTGACCTCGTCGGTGTCGTGGAGTTGCGCGACAACCTCGCCGATCTCAGCCGGGTGTTGAAGATCCTCGGCCCTTACTGGCGGGCGGTCTATTCGGACATGATTCCCGACGCCGGTGGCAACCGCGAACGCGTTGCGTACGTCTACGACAAACGGGCCGCCACGTTCAATGGTCTGGCGGCGGAAGCGGATGCTCCCCGCCAGAAGAAAGGCCTGGAGTTTCTGCCTCAAACGTCATTCTGGCGCAGCCCCTACATGGCATCCTTCAAGTCCGGAAACTTCGATTTCATCGTTTTGACAACGCACATCCGGTGGGGTGCCAGCATCCAGGGCCGCCAAGCAGAGCTTGGAATGCTCGCTGACTGGGTCGAGGGGAAGCGCCTCGAGAAATATAGCGAGGATCCAGACCTGATCGTTATGGGCGACTTCAATATTCCCTCCCTGACGGACCCGCTCTTCAAGGCGATAACCAAGCATGGCCTGCAGATCCCTAAAGCCCTGGTGGGTGTTCAGCAGGGTAGCAATCTGGAAAAGGATAAACGCTACGATCAAATCCTTCACTACCCCAATTTCCCTGAGAACTTCAGCAAGGCCGGCGGCATTTTGGATTTCTTCATCGACGAAGGCCATATCAAGGAGCTGTTTCCCGGGGGCATGACCAAGCAGCAGTTCACCTTTCAATTATCCGACCATCTGCCGCTCTGGATTCAGGTGAACACCGACATCGATGGCCAGCAACTCCAGGAGTTGATCCAGGGATAGCGATGCGCGGCTGGCGCCGGCGTCGCGCGGCGATGTCTGCGAGTGGTGGTAGGGGCAGGGCTTGCCCTGCCCAAGAGGGGACTGTACGCCGCGCCCCTACTTGACAGTGCGGGCAAGATGATGTAGCCTAGACAGATGGCTCCCGAGCCGCAGATTGCCTCTCCCGAATTCCCCGCCGGGGAATCCCCGCCACAACAGGCGCTGCCGTCCGAGCCGCCTCCCACTACCGTCACCGTCGAGGCGCCGCGCGCGAAGCGGGCGTACAAGCGGCACAAGCCTTTGCGGATCACCCGGGCGCAGCGCCAAGCCGCGAGCGCGAACCTGGCGAAGGCTCGCGAGGCGTTGCGGGCGCGCGGCTGGCCGCATTCGGAACTTCAGCGCGCCGCGGCGCGGAAGAACATCAAGAAGGCGCAGGCGGCGGTCAGCGAGCACGGACTTCCCACCACCGAAGCCCGCCTCGGGGCGAATCGCGCCAATCTTGCTAAGGCCAACGCGGCGCTGCGCGCGCAGGGCTATCCGCGCAACGAAAAGCAGATCGCCGCGTCGCGCGCCAACCTGCTGAAGGCCTGGGAGGTAAGCCACGCGCGCGACCCGATCAGCTATAAGCGCTGCCACGCCCACAAACTGAAGCACGGCCTCTATGCGGACCTGCTGGATGAGTTGATGATGCAATACTTTGGGCAGCGGCAGCCTCGTCGGACCAAAGCGAAGCGAACGAGCCCAGAATGACCATGCCCCGACGCTGTCACCCTGAGCCCGGACGCTGCGCGAAGGGTCTGCAGTTGCTGATCCGCGGGCAGCGATCGGAAAGCAAATCTTGCGCTTCCAGCCTTCGGCTGGTACAAAGGCCTTTCAGCTCCAGAGCCACCGGGAGGATATCCATGCTGATGGGAAGACGATCCGATTTTGTGCTGCTCGTCACGCTGGCGCTTTGCGGCACGGCTTTCGCCCAAGGCCTCGCGTCCGCGAACTACGATGAATCGAAAGTCGGCAGCTACACTCTTCCCGACCCGCTCGTCTTGGACAACGGCCAACCCGTGCGCACCGCCCGCGAGTGGATGGAGCGCCGCCGCGCGGAAATACTCAAGGTCTTTGAGACGAACGTCTACGGCCGCAGCCCGCAGCCGCCCAAACGTATCCGCTATCGAATTTTTGACGAAGATCGCCGCGCGCTTGGCGGCAAGGCAATCCGCAGGCAGGTGAGCATCGACTTTTCTTCCGGCCCGGATGCGCACAAAGAGGATCTGCTCCTCTATCTCCCCGCCGGCGCGCGCCAGCCGGTTCCGGTGATCCTCTCCTTGAACTTCGGCGGCAACCAGTCCGTTACCAAGGATCCCGGAGTAAAACTGCCCACCCTCTGGGACCGCAAGACACACGCGCACTTCGAGGCCTCGGAACAATCGCGCGGGAGTGACACGGGACTGGACGTGGAGAAGACCTTGGCGCACGGATACGGCTTTGCCACAATCTACTATCAGGACATCGAGCCGGACTTTAAGGGGGGATACGAACACGGAATCCGCCCGCTCTTCCTCAAGCGCGGCCAGAACGTGCCGGCGCCGGATGAGTGGGGCGCGATCGGCGCGTGGGCTTTCGGCTTGAGCCGCGCGCTGGATTACCTCGAGAAGGATAAAGGTGTTGACGCCAAGCGCGTGGCCGTGATGGGCCACTCACGCCTGGGGAAGACGGCACTGTGGGCGGGTGCTTCGGACACGCGGTTTGCGATGGTGCTGTCGAGTTGTTCAGGGGAGGGCGGCGCCTCACTGGCCCGCCGAGACTACGGCGAAACGGTGCGCAACCTCGTCGACGTGTTTCCGTATTGGTTCTGCGCCAACCTGCAAAAATACGCCGACCACGTCGACCAACTTCCCGTCGACGCCCATGAGCTAATCGCCTTGAATTCTCCCCGCCCGGTTTACGTTACCGCCGCGGAGGACGATAAGTGGGCTGACCCGCGCGGCGAATTCCTCGCCTGCGTCGCCGCGGGACCCGTCTATCGCCTGCTCGGTGCCCAGGACCTGGGGACGGACCAGATGCCGACACTCAATCAGCCCATCCAGCACACTCTGGCGTTCCATTACCGCACCGGCCAGCACGCGGTGACGGCCTTCGATTGGGAGCAGTTCCTGGCCTTCGCCGACATGCATCTGCGCCGCCACTAAGCGTGAACGATTACCGCCCAGAAGACCAGAGCGGGGCCTTCTGGAGCGGCAAACTCTGAGTGTCCTGGTTAATCAGGGGGCGGATCAACTCTGGCGACCGGACGAGTGCCACTATGAGCCCACCGTGCTACCAGCGGTGTCGGTGGCCGTGCCCGCCAAAACGGTAGAATCCGCCGAAGAACGGGCCCGGGTAGTAGTAGCCCCAGGGGTAGTAGCCACCCCAGTAGGCTGGAGGAGGAGTCCGTGGAGCAACCGCAAAGCGTTCCGTCCGCCGCTGAAACGTCCGACCGGCATTGTAGTCTTCCGGCTCGACGGGCCGGAACGCCACGCGGCTGCGCTCCGTCGAGATGGTCAGCGGGAACTCTAGCCGGAAGGTCAGCGAGGTTTCGGGCGGAATCACCGTTTGCCGCCCGCGCGTGAGCAGCACGCCCGCCAAACCTGCGCCCGCTCCCGCCGCGGCGCCGATCCCGGCACCCTCTCCTCCGTGGGCGGCGGCCCCAATCGCCGCGCCGATGGCGGTGGTGGTTCCGACGGCCGCGGCCTCGGGTCCATGCGACGTGCCGCCGGAAGTCTGCATTAGCTGTGTGTGGATGGGCAGTTGCTGACCGTCCACCAGAACCAGTTGGCTCAACTCCACGCCTAATTGGGAGACACCCTTGATGCGTCCCGCCTTTTGAGCCACGGCGACGCGGCCCAGCACCGTCTGGCCTCGCCGCGCCAGGACCCAACCGTGAACCACCAGCGGCTGCTGCAACTCGGCGCTGAAGCCGTCACCCGGCCGATTCTGATCGCTGGAGAGATACTGCGAGGTTCGTATGGTGATCAGCGTCCCGGCGGGCACGGTGAGCGTCCGCGGGACTTGCAGATACTCGGCAGGCGGCGCCTGCGGGGCATTGTCGGGCGCGGGCTCGTCCGCTGGTTGCTGAACTGCCTCTTGCGGGGCGTCCTGCTGGTCCTGCGCGGTCCAGAGTGGCGACGCGCCGAGGCAGATCGCCAGAGCGAAGGCGATGACGGCTCCTCGATACCACACCATGGCCAACCGTCTGTTCCTGCTGTGGCTTTCCATACGCCCTCCCGATTCCTGGAAGACAAACTCCAGACTGCCGTAGAGGGCAACTTTGGCGCCAATCCGCGCGCCACCTTTTAGAGATTATCTCCTTTCTTTTCTTGAGGACAGCGGGCTTCCCGTGGGAGGTCCGTCGGCGGGAAAAGACAGTCTGCTCGATTTGGGCCAACAGTGGCCGAATACGGCCACCGCCGAGCAAGCCCATGGCGGCGGCGAAAATCATGCCGAACCAAAGCAATTCGTGGATGCGGGAATTCCTCGCGGCCCGGCACGGGCGTTTTCCGCCGGGTTTTTCCGTGGGGCGAGGGGGTTCAAAACGGGTGATACCGAACGCGCGATTCGTACACCGTCATGCCATGTCCCGTTTGGAGGTCGGTGAGCGTCACGGCGTAGAGGCGCCCTTTGTCGAAGGCCGCTTCGAGCTGGTGTCGCGTGCCGATCCAAGTCAAGTGCTGCCCGCCGCTGAAATCAGTCATGCTCTCGTCCGGCGCGCCGAGCGCCTCTTGCACGTCGCCGACCGCCGGGGTGATGCGGAGTATTCGCGGGCGCACGCGCTTCAATCCTTCCACGGTTGATACTTCGCTCTCCTCGCCCCCACTCTCGACGACCGTCGATTGCACGAAGGATTCGATCTTCTGCTCCCGCCGGGCGAGTCGGTCCGCAGCCCTTTCCTTCTGGATTTGCGGCAAGGCGAGCTTGAACCAGAGAATCACCCCTGCGACGACCGCCACCTGGATGACGATCGCCCGAGCCCGCACGCTGCCGAAACCCCATCGAGCCATGACGTCGGTCCACCCCTAGCGCCGGACAAAGGCATTCTACCTGCAAATGGCATTGACCGGCGCGGCGGGCCGGGAAAGAGCTTCAACTCCGTGCGCCGACAAGGCGCCTGGGCAGAATCGCACACCGGGGCTGGTCTGACCCGGTCACCGGCGGTCTCATCAAGTTGCGAGACTCAGCCGCCGAGTGCTATCCTCAGCCCCACAGGAGGTGTGCATTCACGTGAAGAAATTCTTTGCTGGATTCATCTTTGGGATAGTGCTGGTTCCTGTGGTGCTGTATCTCTATTTCCTTTCCGGGCGCGCGCCGGTTGCCGCGATCGATCCTCCGCTGCCGCTCGAAAGGCTTTACGCGGGAACGGCGATTAAGGCCCGAATAAACAGAGAAATGCCCAAGAGCGTTCCCCTGCAGGCCGACACCGGCACCTACCTGGCCGGGGCGGACATCTACAAGCATTACTGCGGCGGCTGTCATGGGCTGATCAACCGGCCGGAACCGCCGTTCGTCAAAGGCCTGTCTCCTCCTCCCCCCCAGCTCCTGGAGCCTGGCTCCATGGTGACGGACGATCCGCCGGGCGAAACCTTCTGGAAGGTCAAGAACGGCATTCGGCTCTCCGGGATGCCCACCTTTCAGACGGCGCTTTCGGAGGAACAGATGTGGCAGGTCAGCGTCCTGCTGGCCAACGCGGATAAGCTGCCGGACGTCGTGAAGCAGGACCTGACGTTTGTTCCTCCCGCCACGCCTGCGCCCTCGACGCCCGCGCCCACGAAGTAATAGGCGCTGTCACGACAAGCATGGGTAGCCGCGGATTCTTTGCGGGCAGAACCTACGCCCCGGGCCGGGGGAGGTGTGTCCGCCGAGCCCCTAAAGGCTTCCGGCCCGGACAACCTTGCGGTTGCGTCCGGAATCGAATGGAGGGAAGATATCAGGGTCCCTGTGGGGCAGAATCTTTGGGTGTGGATCCGGACAGGAACAGGCGGCTGCGTTTTTGCCGCTGCCCGGTCGTGGTGAGCGATCCGGTGACCACGCTAAGAGGATGGTACACGTCATGAATCGCATCCTTTCACTTCTGGCGGCCTGGGCCGTGGCGGCGGCCTTTTCGGCGCCGAGCGTCCGTGCTGCCGAAAGCGTCGTGGTCCCTCCGGGAACCATCCTGCACATCAAGCTCCAGACGACCATCACCTCCAAGACCAACAAGCCGGGCGACACGTTCCAAGGCATGGTGAGCCAGGACGTCATGTCGGGCACGGAGACGATTGTGCCGCAAGGGAGCCTGGTCGCCGGCCACGTCGCTTATATCAAGCACGCCGGACGCATCAAAGCGAAGGCGCAGATGCGCGTCGTGCTCGATTCCATCACCACCCCTGAGGATCAGAAGATTCAGCTTTCCAGCACGCTCGAAGACAGCAAGGGCGGTGTCTGCGGCAACGCGCCGAACGATGATGAAGGGACCATCCAGGGCTGCGGCAAAAGCAAGAAGGATGCCGCCAAGGATGCCGCCATGGGCGCGGCCATCGGCGCTGGAGCAGGCGCCTCGGTGGCCTTGGGCTCTACGATTGATTGCCGCTATTACGGCAACTGCGGCGGCCCCGGCATCGGCACCTCCGTGGGAACAGGAGTCGGCATCGGTGCGGGCACCGCTTTGCTCTACAACCTCTTTAAGCACCAGAAAGAAATCATCCTCCTCTCCGGTTCGGAATTGACTTTCGTCGTCAACCGCACGCTTGATACCACCCCGTCCGGCATGCCGCGCGGCGCTTCCGAGCCGCAGGCCAGCACGCCGGAAAAAAGTGACAAGTGACGGGCACAGAGCAGAATCCAGAAGTCAGAAGCCAGAATCCAGAAGTCAGAAGCCAGAATCCAGAAGTCAGAAGCCAGAATCCAGAAGTCAGAAGCCAGAATCCAGAAGTCCTGAATCCCCAATACTGAAACCAGTGGGTAGCGCAGAGTCTCGTTTCTCAGAGACTCTGCGGCTTTTTGCCGGTTCCCAAACCACGAACCGCAGAGTTTGAAATTACCAAACTCTGCGCTACCCTGCTCTATGGCAGCACCAGTTTTGGGACCGCTTTGTGCGCCACGCGAAGGAGTTCAACGACCGGCTGACGTATATGCATTTGAACCCGGTGCGCCGAGGGCTCGTGGCGAAGCCCGAGCAGTGGCGCTGGTCGAGCTGCCAGAATTTCGGCCTGGAGCAAAAGGCACGAGCACCGTGCCCCATTGAAATCGATCACGTGCTGTTGCCGGCCTCATACCGAGGATGATTCGCTGGCGAAGAGCCCACGACGAGGCAGAACGCTCGTCGTGGCTACCCACTTAGGGTCAATCAGCGTTGTAGGATTATTCATCGCATAGGCATACCGGTTAAGGGATTGGGGATTCTTGATATCGCCCGCCAGCGGGTCGGGCGAGAGCCAGCGGTAAAGGCGCGGGTTGTACAGGCGGAAGAGCGTCGGATCGTTCCCCGTCTCCGCGTCGCGCTGGTCCAGCGAGGCGAAGCGGTTATCCTTGACCAGCGCCGAGGACGCCCACAACTGCCCCCAGGGGTAATAGAGGGTCTTCTGGATCGTCGCCCCGGTCTGGGTCTGATCGGTGACGAACGTGGTCGCGCCCAGATGCCCACTGTACATTGCACCCCCGCGAGCGAAGCGCGTACGTTCTATCGTCACGGCGATGTGCCAGATGCCTGCTTGATCGGGTTCAATGAAATACGAAGAGGTGCTGGGCTCCCCTTCTTTGCTGTACCCTTTAGACGCCAAGTGCCCTAAACGTCGGCGACGCCAATGATCCCAGAGGAACTCGCGCACCTGGGCTTCTATTTTGGACCGAGCGTCAGCACCCACCTTGAGGTCAACAACGTAGGGACCAGCTTTGTCATACCGACTCAAGTCCCGCCGCATTGGCCTCTCCCTCTGTGCGCCATCTGCTGACAGCAAGCAGCCTGACACTGCGAGCAAGACTAAGGTCATCCCGAGCCGCGTTGCTTTGGTCATTATACCCGTCCTCAAGGGAACTGATAGGTTCCAAAAATGCACTTTTCTAGAGCGGCCCCAGTGTCCGTATCATATGTGTCGTTGGGATTACCAAAATGGCTTCCGTATCTCCCCTGCGGCGCGCCTGGATATAGGCGTATGTCGAGGATATTCCCCAGTTCGTGGGCATACGTGGCATGTATCGCATTCAGTGTGTTTGGTGTGGTCCCGCTGAAGAGTTCACTTGAGACGTAGACCGTCCCGTATGTGCCCCTGAAAGGAGCGCTTGAACCATATGCCTGCTCATAGTGACCGCTGCTCATTTCCGCTAGTTGTCTCCCCGTGTGGCTTACGTCCAGGCTCGGCGAATTCTCATAGCTCTGGTACCCTACCCACTTCGCAACCGCTCCAAACACCTTCTGAATACAATCGTTGAGTTTGTCTTGGTACTTCTCGTAGAAGCCATGCGTTACATCGAATATTGTGCGATCGCGGCACCCGCCGCCGGGCTCGCGTACCCATCCGATGTCTTGCACAGGCGCATACACGCGACCGCTATTGCCGAACGAATCGCCAGCACCGCCTCCCTGCCTGTCCGGGTTGGGCGGGTATTCGTCTGGGGTCATCACGATTACCCCGTCCAGCCCCAGCGGGTCGATGAGGTTAGTGGGGTTGTTGAGCACATACGCGTAGCGGTTGAGGGATTGGGGATTCGAGATATCGCCCGCCAGCGGGTCGGGGCTGAGCCAGCGGTAGAGGCGCGGGTTGTACAGGCGGAAGAGCGTCGGATCGTTCCCCGTCTCTGCGTCGCGCGGGTCCATCGAGGCGAAGCGGTTGTCCCTGATCAGTGCCGAGGAGGCCCACAACTGCCCCCAGGGATAATAGATCGTCTTCTGGATCGTCGCCCCGGTCTGGTCGGTGACGAACGTGGTCGAGCCCAGATGGTTGGCGCGGAAATGGTCTCGCAATGGGCGGTCTCGGTTAATTCGCCGTTTGATTCAGCCGCACCCACATCCCGAAGAAAAAGCCGCGGACCTCAAGGGCGGAGGTCCGCGCTACTCGCTACCCGCTCTGCGGTTCGTTATCCAGAATTAGTGCTACCTTGCTTCGGGAGTAAGAACCGCTTGCCGATGTATTTCCCAGCAAAGTAGAAGATGACCATAAAGAACAAAGTCCATGCGACGTTGGCACCGACCTGAACCAAAGCTTCGCCCCATGTGGACGGAAAGCCTCCGCCGATAATTCCGGTCCAGTCGAGGAGCAACAGCAGACAGAACAAGACTGGCGCCTTGATGATGAATCGCCTCCTGATGCCCGCTCGCATTTCGTCCTCTGACTTGACGATGGTGCGAGGGGCAATAGGGACCACTTCTCGCCCCCATTTGTCGACTCCAGCCCCGCAGTTAGGGCATGTCCATCCGCCCCACGCGGCCTGCCGAAGGGAGCGCGGCTCGTATAGTCTCGGCAGGGCGGTCTTGCACCGGGGGCATGAAACCGGGTCCAAATTAATCCCCCATCTGTTCTTCGCGAGCGTGCCGTAAAGTACAAGCAGCACACCCAGCCCCCCGACCACGGATATGATCAGCATTACTAGGATAGGATGATGCGCGCCCATTCCCTCGTCGCCTCCGTTTCAGCCACTCCGCACCCGTACCGCTATTTCCCGTAAACGCCCAGCGCGGAGCAAGCACCTGAAGCCGCCATACCCCCGACCGCTCCGCCAATCATACCTACGTGGAAGCCGATATAGCCCCCCAATGGTGATCCGGGGGGAATACCCAAGTCGGGGATACCGACCAAAAGCCCTCCAACGGCTCCCTTTGATGCACCGAATTCCATCCACGTCAAGATGTTCTCACCGGGGGAGCTTCCGCAAGCATACCTGACGGCCATGAGCTTGAGATCTTGGGACGACGGCAGCAGGGTCGGCATGGCATCGGCAATCGCCTGGATGTACTCCTCAGGGGTTGGGACGCGGTTCGATGCCTCACGCCGCCGACGGAGGAAGTTGTTGTACATGCCAGCGGGATCGTAGGTGAACTGGGCAGAGAACACCCTGCTGACCAAATCTATGATGAAAACTCCGCCTTCACTGCCGCATGAACCGATTAGGCAGCCCACTATTTCCCACCCTGAAACCGTCGCGCTGATCGTTATGAACCCACCGATGTTTCTTACCGTTGTGCCACCGCTGCCGGCGTTCAATACCCTGGACACCACAGTGCAGTTTGCCGGAATGCCATCCATCATGCAGGTCATCGTGCTCCAGTCCCCGACCGCGTCGTTGACGCGCACCTCGTGGGTGCAGGCGGGCGCGTTCGGATTCCTGTCGCAGATGCCCAGCCCCAATGGGTCGATGAGGTTGGTGGGGTCGTTGAGCACGTACGCGTAGCGGTTGAGGGATTGGGGGTTGCTGATATCGCCCGCCAGCGGGTCGGGCGAGAGCCAGCGGTAGAGGCGCGGGTTGTACGAGCGGAAGAGCGTCGGATCGTTTCCCGTCTCCGCGTCGCGCTGGCCCAGCGAGGCGAAGCGGTTGTCCTTGACCAGCGCCGAGGAGGCCCACAACTGCCCCC
>JAIQGB010000201.1 GCA_020072905.1 Terriglobia bacterium
GGGCTTGCCGCCTCCCTGATGTCCAAGGGAGCTGGCGCCGACGCTCGCCTGAAGGGCGCCTTCCGCCGACCGGAGAAGAATGGCTGGACGTTCGTGCACCTGGAAGGGACTCCTGCCGAGATCGGCTTCCAGCACGGGAACCTGCTGGCCCCGCAGATCGAGGACGCTTTCAAGGTCATCGTCCTCGAGCAGACGCGCGACAGCAAGAAGGATTGGCGGTTCTTCCGCGACGCGGCAAAGAACATGATGTGGCCGCACATCGAGGAAGAATATCGCCAAGAACTCCAGGGCATCTGTGGTGGTGTGAACGCGCGGGGCGTGAAGCTGGACCTATGGGACGTGGTCGCCATGAACGCGGCGCTGGAATGGGGCTACTACGTCAAGGTCTACGACAAGGAGCACGGCATCGCATCTTCAGCGGCGCTCGTCGCGCCGGAGCACTGCAGCGCGTTTGTGGCCACGGGAAGCTACACGAAAGACGGCAAAGTGATCATGGGCCACAACGCCTGGACAAGTTACCTCGATGGCGAGCGCTGGACGATCATCTTCGACATCGTCCCCGCCCAAGGTCACCGCATCCTCATGGACGGCTTCCCGGGACTGATCCACAGCGCCGACGATTTCGGCATCAACTCGGCGGGCATTCTGATCACCGAGACGACCATCAGCCACTTCTCCGGCTATGACCCGAACGGCATCCCGGAATTTGTGCGCGCGCGCAAGGCCATGCAATACTCGGCTTCCATCGACGATTTCGCGCGCATCATGAAAGAAGGCAACAACGGCGGGTACGCCAACGACTGGCTGATCGCCGACCGCAAAACCAACGAAATCGCCAGCCTCGAACTGGGCCTAAAGAACGTGACCCTGGAGCGAAATAAGGAAGGCTATTTCGTAGGCTCCAATTTCCCCATCAATCCCAAGCTCACGAGCGAAGAGACCAACTTCAAAATCAAAGATATGGGCGAGAGCGCCAACGCCCGGCATGTCCGCTGGGAGCAGTTGATGGCCGAGAACAAGGGGAAGATTGACGTGGCCGCGGCCCAGCGGTTCCTCTCCGATCACTACGACACGTTCGAGAAGAAGAACGACCCGGACGAGCGGACGCTGTGCGGGCACATCGATCTCTCGCCGCGCGGCTCGCAGCCCTGGCAGCCGCCTTACGGCATCGCCGGCGCCGTGCAGAATAAGGTCGCCGACGCCGCGATGGCCGCGGAGATGTCGCTAACGGCCGCCGCCGGCCACGCCTGCGGGATCGATTTCAAGGCCACGGAACACTTGCAAAAGCACCCGGAGTTCTCCTGGCAGAAAGACCTCCTCCGCGACATGAATTCGCACGCGTGGACCACTTTCTCGATTGCCAAGTAAAAGCGGCGAATTCAGGCGGTACAGGCGGTGGCTTCCCGAATACAGCCGAATAGCGACTGATTGCGGATAAGGACGGGTTGCCCTGCGGGCCGCTTTTGCAGTATACTCCGCACGTTATGGTACGGGCCTACGCCAGCTATTTCGGCTTTAGCTACCGCTTCTGGGGCTTTGCCCTGGAGCGGTAGAGTGGCGCGGGCCTGAACCGGAAATCAGCATCAGAGGTTAAGCCAGCCACCTACTGCGAAAGCGGAACGGCTGGCTTTTTTGTTTGGGGAGGAATGCTGGCCATGATTATCTCCATGCGAAAGCGAGCGAGCAAAGAAGAAATTGATCACGTCTGTGAGCGCATCCGCGAATTCGGCTTTAAGGTGCACTCGATCGTGGGGGAGGAGCGCGTGGTGATCGGCGCCGTCGGCGTCGGTGATGTTACACCCTGCCTGGAATCGCTGGAAGCGATGCCCGGCGTGGAGAGTGCGGTGCGCATCTCCGCGCCCTACAAATTTGTCAGCCGCGAATTCAAGCGCGAGCGCACGCAGATTTGCGTGGATGGCGCGACGGTGGGCGGAGACGAGTTTGTGGTCATGGCCGGACCCTGTTCGGTGGAGAGCGAGAAGCAGATTATGGAGACGGCGGAGGCGGTGGCGGCGGCGGGCGCGCGGGTCTTGCGCGGCGGGGCCTTCAAGCCGCGCACCTCACCCTACGATTTCCAGGGGCTCGAGCTCGAAGGCTTGAAGCTGCTCGCCAAGGCACGCCTGGCCACGGGACTTTCCATCGTCACCGAAGTGATGAGCGAACACGACGTGGCGCGCGTGGCTGAATACGCTGACATCATGCAGGTAGGCGCGCGCAACATGCAGAACTACGCGCTACTCAAAGCGCTCGGCAAATGTCCGAAGCCCGTGCTGCTCAAGCGCGGCATGAGCTCCACGATCAAGGAACTGCTGATGTCGGCCGAATACATCACCGCGCACGGAAATCCCAACGTCATGCTCTGCGAGCGCGGCATTCGGACGTTTGAGACCGAAACGCGCAACACCTGCGACATCACCGCCGTCTCCGTGCTCAACGAGTTGACCCACCTCCCGGTCATCCTCGACCCCAGCCATGCCACGGGCCGGCGAAGTCTCGTGCCGTCGCTCGCGCGCGCTGCGGTCGCCATCGGCGCTGACGGGCTGATCGTCGAAGTGCATCCGTGCCCCGAAAAGGCCTTCAGCGACGGCGCGCAGTCGCTCACCTTCGACGGCTTCCGCGCCATGATGCGCGATTTGAAACCCTACATGCAGCTCTGGAAGGAATCCCGTGTCGCGGCTGCGGCCGGGGCGTAGCGGCGACTTTACGCCGCCACAGTCGTTCTTGGGGGCGCGAGCGCCCT
The DNA here is from genome assembly GCA_020072905.1 of Terriglobia bacterium. Lineage (GTDB taxonomy): Bacteria > Acidobacteriota > Terriglobia > UBA7540 > UBA7540 > JAIQGB01. The sequence goes on from JAIQGB010000201.1 coordinate 2,741, forward strand.
GCCCACCTCAGCCCTCTCCCTCGGGGAGAGGGTGGTCCGACTTGTCGGACCGGGTGAGGGGAAGGAGCACACGCGCCATTCACGAAACGGCTCTTCGCGATACAATCACCGCCATGAATGGTTCATCCTTCCACCTGGAGAAGGGCTCCCTCCGCCTTCTCGCCGCTGCGCTTGAAAAGCTGGACGAGGGATTTGCCTTTCTGCCGCCGAGCGGCGAATCCCCCGCGACCGTCCAGGAAATCGAAAACGTTCTAAACGAAGTCGCGGAACGGTTACACGACAACTTCCCTTACTTCCATCCGCTCTACGCCGGACAAATGCTCAAGCCGCCGCATCCGGTGGCGCGCCTCGCGTATGCGCTGGCTCTGTGGATCAACCCCAACAATCACGCTCTCGACGGAGGGCGCGCCAGCTCGGCGATGGAGAAGGAGGCGGTGGCCCAGATCGCGGGCATGTTTGGCTGGCCGAAGCATCTTGGCCACCTCACGAGCGGCGGGACGATGGCCAACCTGGAAGCGCTCTGGGTGGCGGGCGAGCTTCGCCCCGGCGCGAAGGTCGTCGCCTCTGAGCAGGCGCACTACACTCACCGGCGCGTGAGCGGTGTGCTCAAACTCCCCTTCGAGTCCATCCCCTGCGACCGCGCCGGACGGATGGACGTGGACGCGCTGCGACGCCGGCTGGAGCAGGGTGGCGTGGGGACGGTTGTGGCGACAATCGGAACCACGGCCATGGGTGCGGTCGATCCGCTTCCGCCGTTGCTCGACCTGCGCGAGCGCTACGGCTTCCGCTTGCACGCCGACGCGGCCTATGGAGGCTACTTCGGATTAGTGGACAGCCTGAGGGAGGAGTCGCGCCAGACCTACGACCGGATGAGCGAGGTGGATTCCATCGTCATAGATCCGCACAAGCACGGCTTGCAGCCTTACGGCTGCGGCTGCGTGCTCTTCCGCGATCCCGCCGTGGGGCGGTTCTACAAGCACGACTCGCCGTACACCTACTTCACTTCCCAGGAACTCCACCTCGGCGAGCTCAGCCTGGAGTGCTCGCGGCCCGGAGCGGGCGCCGTGGCGCTCTGGGCGACGCAGAAGCTGCTGCCGCTCGTTAAGGGCGGCGAGTTCGCCGGCATGCTCACCGCCACGCGCGCCGCCGCCCTGGCGCTCTACGAGCGGCTGTGCGCGGACCGGCGCTTCATCGCGGCGTCTCCACCCGAACTTGATATCGTGGTCTGGGCGCCCCGCGCCGGGCGGGTGAGCGAGGCCTCAGAGCTTGCGCGGCGAATCTTCGCCGAAGCTGCGCTTCGCAATCTTCACTTGGCGCTCGCCGAACTGCCTGCGCGCTTCTTCGACCTCGCGGCCGCAGGCGTGGAACGCGACCGGGAGACGATCACCTGCCTCCGTTCAGTCCTCATGAAGCCGGAACACCGCGAATGGCTCGACCGCATCTGGGTCATCTTGGATGCCGCAGCACGCGCTGCCTTCGCGGAGCACACCACGAAATCCGTCTAGTCGAGCGGGCGGTCACTCCGCTATGTCGAGTTCCGCCTCAGCAGGCGAGGTCGCTGCGGGTGATTCTGAGATGGTCCTGGGGGCCGAGGATGGTGAGTGCGATGCGGTCGGTGGAGAAGAAATCGCGCGCCACGGCCTGCACTTGTTCCACGGTGACGGCATCGACGTCGGCGGCGATCTCGTCGAGCGAGATATAGCGCCCGAAGTACATCTCCTGCCGGGCCAGGTTCGACATGCGGCTCATCGTGGATTCCAGGCTCAGCAGCAGGCTGCCCTTCAGGTAGTCCTGGGCGTGCTGGATCTCTTCGGCGGGGAGCGGTGTTTCCTTCATGCGGCGCAGCTCTGCGATGATGAGCTCGACCACTTGGCGGGCGTTCTCCTTGGAGGTGCCGGCATAAACGCTCAGGCAGCCGGCATCACGGAAGGCGCTGAGGTTCGAGAAGACGGAGTAGGCGAGTCCTCGCTTCTCGCGGATGTTTTGAAAGAGGCGTGAGCTCATCCCGCCGCCCAGCACGCTGTTCAGAATGTACGCCGGGAATCGCCGCTCGTGCGTCTGGGGAAAAGCCGGCGCGCCGATGCAGACGTGCACCTGCTCGAGCTCCTTCTTGCGGCGGTGCTTGATGTGGGGATTGGCGACGGGCGGGGGACTTTTCTTGACCGGCTTGCCGGCGGCGAGGTCGCCAAACTCCTCCGCGACGAGCTCCATCACGCGTCCGTGCTCGACGTGTCCCGCCGCCGCGACGAGCATGTTGCCCGGCGTGTAGTGGTGATGGAAATACCCGAGCAACTGCTGGCGCCCAAAATGGCCCACGGTCTGGTGCGTGCCGAGGATCGGGCGTCCGAGCGCGTGCCCGCGCCAATAGGTCTGAGTAAAGATCTCGTGCACCAGGTCGTCCGGGGTATCCTCGACCATCTTGATTTCTTCCTGGATAACCTGACGTTCCTTCGAAATGTGCTCGGAGCGGAAGAGGGGATTCTTGAGGAGATCACCGAGGATATCGAAGGCCCGCGGCAGGTGCTCGTCGAGAACCTTGATCGAGAAACTCGTGCATTCCTTGGCGGTGAAGGCGTCGAGGTGGCCGCCGATGGCGTCCGCGGCGCGGGCGATCTCCTCCGCCGTGCGGTGGCGCGTGCCCTTGAAGAGCATGTGCTCGATGAAGTGCGTCACGCCGTTCTCCGCCTCAGTCTCCTCGCGCGACCCGGTGCGCAGCCAGATGCCGATGGAAACCGAGCGCACGGCGGGCATCGGCTCGGTGATGACCGTGAGACCGTTCGAGAGGATGTCTTTGTGCACCTTCTGCATCGTCGTCGGGTCGAGAGTTCAGCAACGGAGCCGGCGCGGAAGCCTGCAGGCGGCTATCGGGTCAATTACCCTGAATCTACTTTGTACCATAAGCCCCCGCGAAAGGCCATCGGTGCCGGAACCGGGTAGTGGGCCAGTCTGATTCAAATCGAGGCGAGATCACTTTCCGCTATCGCCGTCTCGGGACAACGATCATCGGGAAGGATCGCTAAACCCTTGGCGACAACTCGTTACTAATGCCAAGTCGAGAGGAGTCTAGTCCGCTGTCAAAGCGCAGTCGTCCTATTTTCCGGGAAGCTTGTTTCCCAGGACAAATCCGGCTTGGGTGGCCAGAGGGGATATTTCCCCTTGGGTCAGGGGGCCAGTCGATTCCGCGACTGTGCGGGGGCGGAACGGAATCGCATCGGAGGCAGACGTAAGAAACGGGGGAGTCAAAAGCCACGGACGACCTTACGGCGGGAAATTCATGCGGCGCAGGAGGGCCTGGAAGCGCGGGGCGGAGCGCAGGCTATTGGAAGGGGTCTCTGTTCTTCTTGGAGCGTAGGGGCCGGCGGAACGCTCTCGGATCAGGTCACCCTCGCCATACCAGGGCGCGCTGCCATTCTCGCTCGCACTACAAATACGGGTTGGGCGTGCCGGGAGGCAGGCGCATCTCCCGCCGGACGCGCTCCATGAACGGCTTCCACCGGGGGTCTCGCCGGAAGCCGACGGAGCCGGGATCGTATCGGGGGGAAATGATCAGGTAAGGGGTCCGCTGTTCCAGCGCTTGATCGAGAAGTCGGAAAGCTTCGTCCATTCGGCCCAGCCCCGAGTACACCAACGCGAGACAATACGGCGAGATATACCGATTCTTCGACGCCTGCTCCATCTCAGCGAGAACCTTGAGGGCATCAGCTCGGCGCCCCGCCAAGCCGTACGCCAGGCCGAGGGCAGCGAAGGCCACAGGGGGCGGGGGTTCAGGGCGGGCCAGCTTGAGCACCGCCTCGAACTCGGCCGCAGCCTGGCCGGGCTGCCCGAGCTCAAGTCGGGCGCCTCCAATTTGCTGGCGCACAATCCAGAGAGTCGGATTCCGCTGCATCACCCGCTCGGCCTCCTCAAGGGTCTTCTCAAAGCGTCCCTGGTACAGCCACCACGCGACGGCGTTAAAGTCGTTCAAAGGCGAAAGCGGGTCAAGTTCGCGCGCTCGATCAAAGTGCCGACGCGCCTCATCAAAACGGAGAAGAGTAAACACAAATATCTGCCCATACAGATTCTCGGCGGCCGCATAGGCGGGTCGCAGCTCGAGAGCCTTTTCGAACTCTTGCTGCGCTTTTACGAGATCCCATTCCCCGTCGATCGCGATGACCGCGCGCGCCTTGTGAGCGTCGGCGAGGTTGGGGTCGAGCTTCAGTGCCCTGTCGGCCGCCGCGATCGCCTTGTCACGCACTTCAGCCGGGGCGACATATTCGTTCCCCATTGCCGCCAGCGACCACAGGGCTTCGCCTAAACCCGCCCAGGCCGGGGCGTAGGTCGGATCGCGGTCAACCACCTTCTGGAACAGCTCAATCGCCTGACGGAATTGCTCTTCGCGCGTTGCGTACTCTAAGATCGCCTTGGCCTTGAGCGTTTGGTCGTAGACCTCCGGATCGACCTGGCGGGCTGCCTTCAGCCGTTCGCTCTCCTGTGGGGTGACGGCGGCGCGGACTTTGTCAGCAATCGCGCTGGCGATTTCGCCCTGCAAGGCCAGCACGCTGCGCAGGTCGCGCTGGTAGCTCTCCGCCCAGAGATGCTGGTCAGTTGCAGCTTGAATGAGCTGCGCGGTGATGCGCACCTGCCCGCCCTCGCGCAGCACCGACCCTTCGATCAGCGCGTCCACGTTCAGCTCTTTGGCGATCTGCGGCAAAGGCTTTTTGGTGCCCTTGTACTGCATCATCGAGGTGCGCGAAATGACTTTCAGGGCGCTGATCTTGGCCAGGTTCGTAATCAGCTCTTCGGTCATGCCGTCGGCAAAATACTCCTGCTCTTTGTCGCCCGAGAGGTTTTCGAGCGGCAGCACGGCGAGCGACCGAATCTTAGGTGCAGCGGCTGGGCGCAGCAGCCGGTCGCGCAGCCCACCGACGTTCAGCCCAATCAGCACCGCGAGGCAGGCGACCAGCGCAATGACGCCCAGTGCCAGCGCCCAGCGCCTCGGTCGCTCTGCGGCTTGCCGCGCCCGCCAGAGCATGGCAAGCCCTACTCCTACTTTCCCCGCGGTCTCGGTCTTCAGGCGCTCCAGATCAGCTTTCAGGTCCGCCGCCGTTTGGTAGCGCAGCTTGCGGTCTTTCTCCAGCGCCTTGCTGAGGATGCGCTCCA
>JAIQGB010000202.1 GCA_020072905.1 Terriglobia bacterium
CAACCTGCTTGGCCATAGCGTGCTTCACGACATTGTTCAAGGCTTCCTGCACAACTCGATAGAGAGCGATCTCGATTTGCGCGGGCAGCCGCCCCTTGGTATCGCCCTCAACGCTGACGGGGATTCCGCTCCGCTTTGATACACCCTCGGCGAGGAATTCCAGGGCGGGCAGGAGGCCCAGGTCATCCAGGATTGTGGGCCGCAATTCGTGGGAGAGCCTCCGAAGTTGGACTTCTATTTGGTCCAGCAATTCTTTGACGTCGTGGATACTTTTGCGCCCGGCAGGCGACGAATCTCGTGCAGCCCCATCCAGCGCGATATGGACGGTTGCCAAAAGTTGCCCTGCTTCATCGTGCAGCTCGTGCGCAATGCGTTGGCGCTCTTCGTCTTGCGATTTCATCAACCGGGCGGAAAGATCACCGAGGGCCTTCTCGGCCATTTTCCGTTCATAGACAATGGCGAGGTGATTGCCGAGTCTCCGAGCGACCTCGAGAAAGTGAGGGTCTTCCGACCGCTTGGTCGAAGAAAAGAATTCCCAGATGGCATGCAACCTCTGGTCGACTCGGATCGGCAAGGTGAACGCGGACCGAAGGCCGGCCTCCAGGGCCCGGGACTTGCGGGCGAACTCCATCTTGCCCGCCCCGGCAGCAATATCAGCAATCCAAACAGGCTCCTTGCCCTTCCATGCCTGCCCGATCAAACCTTGGCCTTCGGCAAAGGTTGTTTCCAGGCTCGACTTTCTAAACTCCGTGGCGGCGATTTCGGAATAGAACGCCCGCGAATCGCAGCGCAGAACGTTCTGACGCTCATCAAGGAACCAGCCTTGGGCCACTTGCCACCCCCCCAGCCTGCAGAAGATCTCCAAGCAGCGGGGGGGCATGGTCCGAAGGTCCTCGGCTTCGCTGGCTGCCGCCGTAACTTCGACGAGCAGGCGAAGCGCGTCTTCGGCTCGCTTGCGGTCGGCGATGTCACGGACCACCGCCAGAACCAGCGTGCCCTCCTCCGTCTCCATTGGGCTAAGCATAACGTCCACGGGAAAGTCGCTCCCATCCTTCCTTCGTCCAAAGAGGTCCAGGCTGCCGCCCATCGGCCGAATCCGAGGTTTTGCCTGAAAGTCGTGACGGTGGCCGGGGTGCGCATCCTTGAACCGACCGGGCAGCAGAATCTCGACGGGTTTGCCGAGCAATTCTCCCCGTTCATACCCGAACATCCGGTCGACTTGGAGATTCACACGCGCAATTCGCCCGTCCTTCCTCGAAGCCACGAGGGCATCCGGAGCCTCCTCGAACAACTTCTCGAACATCGCCTGGCTCTGGCGAAGCGACACGAGTGAGCGTTCGCGCTCCGTGATGTCCTCAATCGCCAGCAGGATGAGCTGGCCAGAGGTACGGCTCTGGCGGATGGTGCGGGCATTCAGCAACATCGTCTTGCGGCCAATGCTGGGGAACTCATGCTCGACTGCAAAGTTGCTGAAGGACGTCTGGGTGGGGAGAATCTCCTCCAGCAGCTCGCGCAGCTTGGGTATGTTCCACTGGCCGTTTCCCAGCTCATAGATGAATCGGTTTTTGGTCTCTTCACCCGACACACCGAAGACCGTGAAAAAGGCATGATTGGCAGCTCTCACTTTCAATTGGCCGTCGAGAACGATGAACGGCGTCTGCACGGTCTCCACGATGGCCTCGGCATAAATGCGCGATTCGTTGACCTCGGCCTTCAGCGCGTCGATGTCGAGCAGCGTCAGCACCGCGCCGTCAATCCGGTTATCGGCCGTTAGGTACGGCCGCACGCGGAGGGAATACCAGCGGCCTTCGCGGTCCTGAACCTCCCGCTCACGGGTGCTGACGGTGTCGATCGACTCGGTGACCAGCGCTTCCAGGTCCGGGACTTCGACCTTAGGCCGGAGGTGGCCAAGGGGCCGCCCAACATCGCTGGGAATGATGTTGAAGATCTTTTCGGCAAGGGGCGTGGAGCGCCGGATGCACAAGTCCCCGCCGACCATGATGATGGGGATTTGCACCGAGGCCAGCAGATTGGTCAGGTCGTTGTTGGTCACACTCAGTTGGACGTTCCGGTTCTGCAGCTCTTCGTTAACCGTCCTCAATTCCTCGTTCGCGGACTGGAGTTCTTCTTTCGCCGTCTCCAGTTCTTCGTTCGTGCTCTGCAGCTCCTCGTTGCTGGAAAGGATTTCCTCGTTGGCGGACCTGAGTTCCTCGTTCGTGGTGTCCTGCCCTTCGATGACCGATTGCAGAGCGGCCCTGGTCTGGGACAGATCCTCCTTCAGACGGGGGATTTCGCGCGCCTCGACGGCCTCCCGCCGCCTTTCGCGCGCCGTCTTGGCCCTTGGGGATTCGGCAGGAGGCGGGTGGGGGATTTCCTGGAACAAAACCAGAAAATAGCGGTCCCGTGCCGACGGCCCCTTGAGGGGAACGACTTCGATACTGGCCTCCAGCGTCCGTCCATTCCATTTGACGCGGATACCCTCTTTGCGGACGACGGTCCCTTCTTTCTGCGCCTTGTGAATCGCCGCCCTCAGGTCTACCAGCAAACCCTCCCGGGCCATCTTGGGCAGCGTGAGGCTCGCCTGTCCCGGCGAGGGCTCAAGGAAGGGACCTGTCTGACCTCGAAATTGCAGGATCTGCAAATCGGCATTGACGATAACTCCGGCAGGGGTGTACTTGGCCAAAAGAACCCGGTCCACTTCTTTCTGCACGTCAAATCCCGTAGGGACGTCGTCCCGTCTCTTCCCAGACCTATCTCTCCCCGCAAGCAGCCCGGTCGAAGTCAAATCAAAGAAGGGCCGAGTCACGGCGAGTTTCCGGGAATAGATTTTGTTTTTCTTGTCCACCAGGGTGAAGTATTCGTCGGAGCCCGCGATGTGCTCGGAGGTCCCGAGCAACAAAAAGCCACCGGGCTTTAGGGCATATACAAAGAAGGGGAGAACCCTCTTCTGTAAGGGGGGACCGAGGTAAATCAACAGATTCCGGCAACTGATCAAATCCAGCCTGGAGAAAGGCGGATCGCGGGTGACGTCATGCCCCGCGAACACGCACATATCACGAATGGATTTACTGATTCGGTAACCTTGATCACCTTTAACGAAGAACCTCCGCAGGCGTTCCGGACTTACGTCGGCGGTGATGTGTTCGAGGTAGACCCCGGAGCGGGCCCTCTCCACCGCCATTTCGCTGATATCCGTGGCGAAAACCTGGATGGGAACATGCGGGGCCCGGTCACCCAAGAACTCCAGAAGCGCGATGGCGATGGAGTAGGCCTCCTCGCCCGTCGAACAACCGGGAACCCAGACTCGGACCGGTGAGGAGTCTCCTCGGCCAGCGGTTATGGCGGGAAAAACCGTTGTCTTGAGTGCCTCGAAGGTTTCCGGATCGCGAAAGAAGCCGGTGACGTGGATGAGAATGTCCTGATAAAGCGCGTTGAGCTCGTCGGGATTGGCCTGGAGGAATCTCACGTATTCCCGTGGGCTGTGGATCTTGTGAAGGGCCATGCGGCGCCACACGCGACGCTTGATGGTGGATTGTTTGTACAAGGCAAAATTCACCCCGCTATGATTGCGGAGCAGGGCGAGAGTTCGGTCCAGCTCATCTTCGGCTTGGGGCGAAACCTCCCTGGCCTCGGGTGGCCTGGCCCGCGTAATGTAGGGATGGCGGCCGAGCCGGTCCAGCTCGCGGGCAATCTCTTTCACAGGCAAGACGAAGTCGACGCAGCCGGCCGACGCGGCGCTGCGCGGCATGTCCGGGTATTTCGCTGTCTCCACGTCTTGAGCGAGAGTAATCCCCCCTTCGGCTTTGATGGCCTTCATGCCCAGCGTGCCGTCGGAACCGGTCCCGGAAAGAATCACCCCAATGGCTTGAGTTCCTCGGTCCGTCGCCAGCGAGCGGAGGAAATAATCAATGGGCATGTGTTGTCCGAGCATCATGGAGCGGGGTGTCAGGCGCAAGATTCCGCCCAAGATGACCATGTCCATATTCGGCGGAATGACGTAAACATGGTTCGGTTCCACAGCCATGCCGTCTTTGACTTCGGCGACCGGTATTTTGATGAATCGCGAAAGGAGTTCCGACAACGCGCTTTCATGCTTGGGAGCCAGATGTTGAACGAGCACAAAGCCCATGCCAATGTCGCCGGGCACATGCTGAAGCAATTCTCTATAGGCTTCCAAACCGCCGGCGGACGCCCCAATCCCGACAATCGGAAACAAAACTTTCTTGCCGGGTAGCCCGTCATCCGGCTGGACGATCGGCCGTGCTTTCGGTTTAGAAAGGGAGGGATTCTTTTTCTTCATCGTCCCCCATCACACGCATGTCGCAGGTCCCCCGGCGGACCCAAAGCAACTCGCTTCCGGCGCGATACAGACGGTTACGCCCCGCGTAGTGCGATTCTCCCGCAGGCAATGCGTGGAGTCAAGGAGCAGTCCAGTCCTGTCCTGTAGAACCGATGCAAGGGGAGTTCCACGCACTCCGTAGTTTTTAAGAAGGAGGAGCAACAGATATGAAGCAAAGAAGGGTTCCGGTGATTCTGGCGACACTTGTGACCGTCGCCTGGGTGGTCAGGGTAGTGGCCCAAACGCCTGCGCCGTCGCGTCAGTCTGACCCAAACAGGGCGCAGACCGTTACCCAGTCGGAGCCGTCTGCGCATGCCGAGCGGCCGTCCACAAGCACGATTCCCTTCCTCTGATCAGGGCTATCGAATAACCAGCCCATTTCCAACACAACAGGAGTTGCTCGGCTTCCGCTCGGCTGCGACCCCTTACATCCGGATTAGAACACTACGTTTTCTCCTGAGTGTCACCAAGTTCGTCACCGCAGAATCCCCGCTTTCCTTTGCAATCTCAATCAGGTATTTCCTTGATGCCCTTAATCGGTGCCATCGATGATGACCTGCAAAAGATTTCATGACTCGGAATCAATTTGCACTTCCCACGCTTTCGTTTCTTTACTCAAGCGAGCATACAAATGGACAGCGGGTCGGGCACCTCATAGGGTTCTAAGGGGTTTATGAAAGAATAGCCTAGGCTTTCCGATGGGGCGAGTCGCAGGTTCGTCCAGCGGCCGAAGTGTGCAATTTGGCAGGAGTATTGCTAAAACAAGATGCCGGATGCGCTCAAGGGGTGATTGGTGATCGAAAACATTGAGGCCGTTCGTTGCGACTGGGATCCTTGCGGAGATCTCCCGCCCGAGGAGCAGGTCCTCGGAGTGTCCGCGGCCATGGAAAAGGCGAGGCAAGCCGTAGAAAAAATCTCCCGGACGAACGTCCCCGTGCTCATCCAGGGCGAGGGCGGGACCGGCAAGGAAATCCTGGCGAGGATCATTCATCGTCGCTATCCTGGGGAAGCTCTGCCCTTTCTAGAGGTCGCCTCACAGGAGTTCCGACATTCCCCTTATCAACCCCCTTCTTCAGGTTTGGCCGCGCTGCCTGAAACACCAGAGTTCCAGTCCCACATCGAGGGCAGTCCGTGTGGGGGAACAGTTTGCTTCAGTGAGGTGGGTGAACTCTGCGCCAGTTCTCAGTGGAAGTTAATGCAAATGCTTCGGGGCGATCCCCCTCTGGCCTTTGGGCTTGCCAGCGGGAAGGGTTCCGGCTTTCGAGTCATCTGCACAACCAGCAAGGCGCTGGAGAACGAGGTCCAGGCGGGGAGATTTCGGCAGGACGTGTTCTATTGTATCAACGCGGTCAATGTCCACATGCCTCCGCTGCGTGAGCGCCGGGAAGACATCCCTTCGCTCGCCCATTATTTCTGGGAGTCGTACACCCGTGAATTCGATTGCCCCGCGAGCGAGCCCTCTTCACGGATGATCGGGTTCCTCCAAGAACGGCCCTGGCGCGGGAACCTCCGCGAGCTGGCGAATGTTATGAAGCGCTACGTACTCCTGGGCTCGGAGGAAGCAGTCATTATGGAGTTGACCGAAAGCGCTGTGGCTCACCCTGTCCCGGGCCCTCCTGCAGCAGCTGCCATCTCCCTCAAGACCATGGTGCGGGAAGCAGCTCGAACGTTGGAGCGCAAGGTTATCCTGAAGACGCTGCAGGAAAACCAGTGGAATCGGAGACGTGCGGCGAGGGCTCTGAACATCAGTTATCGCGCTCTCCTCTACAAGGTGAAAGAGGCTGGATTGCCTCGCAAACAAGCCTGCCTCAGCCGGGCCGGATTCGACCTTGGTTCAAGCCTTATCGCACTTGGCGCATCCAAGGAAGGTGCAAATTGAACGAAGCCCCGGGCGTGACAAACGAAATGGCTACATCCAGCGGCTCTGACGGCGGGGCTGTGATGTGGCACGCCGTGTACACGCGACACCAGAATGAGAAAGTGGCCGCCCGTAATCTGGAGCACAAGGGTTTCGAGGTCTTCCTGCCGCTGTACTCAGAGATCCGCCGCTGGAAGGACAGAAGAAAGAAACTCTACCTGCCCGTCTTTCCTTGTTACGTTTTCCTTCGAGGTTTGCTCGGACGGCGTCTCGATGTGTTGACTACACCGGGAGTGCATTCGGTAGTGGGAAATGCGGGCCGTGCGGCTTTGGTTCCCCAAGAGGAAATTGAGGCGATCCGTCGCGTTGTTGATATTCGAGCTCACCTTGAACCTTGCCCCTACTTGCGCATCGGTGATCGAGCCAGGGTCAAGACGGGGCCCTTGCGAGGCTTGGAGGGCATTCTCCTCCGCAAGAGGGATGGATCGAGCCGATTGATCCTGTCCATTGAATTATTGCGAAGGTCCGTGGCGGTCGAAGTGGATGAGTTCACGGTCGAAAGGGCAGTTCCTGTGGCGAGGGGGCGGGGAGAGTATTGGCCCCTAGCGGGCCCTTCGCTATGGACGCCTGCAGACGTTCGTCCGTAAAGCTATTCGAACCGCAACGTGGCGACGCGTCCCGTTTCCGATGTTCCTAAACGCGAAAGAGCAATTGCAGAGGGGAAATATGAAACCGATGCTGAAGATTCAAGTCTTGGTGGCTGTTCTTTTCGTTGTCGCGACGAGTGCGCTCGCCCAGCGGACGAACGACCACCCCCTTGCCGGAAATCCTGAAGACCTCCGACAGATAAGCGACCTCCTGGCCAGTGCTGGAACCCCGCGCGGGGATTTGGTTGCGGACCAGTCCGGCACATCTCGCGAGATCGCCCGCGAAACAGGAGGTGACGCCGCTGAAAGCACAACCCGCACGCCCCAGTTGCAGCGTCGGTACCCACGATACCTCGTAGAATACGGCGACTCTCTTTCCATCCAGTTTGCGTTCGTCCCCGACTTCAATCAATCCGTGACGGTGCAACCCGATGGGTATATCAGCCTGCGCGAGGCAGGCGACATCCACGTCGAAGGTCTCACCGCGCCAGAAATTGCCGAGCGAGTCCGCCGGCAGTACTCGAACATTTTGCAGGACCCGGTCGTCACCGTGAATCTCACGGATTTCGACAAACCCTACTACGTCGTGGGCGGCAAAGTAGGACATCCCGGCAAGTACGATCTGCGCGGCGATACCACGGTCACGCAGGCCATCGCCATCGCCGGCGGCTTCAATGACACGTCCAAGCACTCACAAGTCCTGCTGTTCCGGAAGGTTTCTAATGACTGGGTGGAATCCACAACCCTCAATGTGAAGAAAATGCTCCGCGCGGGCAACCTCGGCGAAGATCTCCACCTTCAGCCCGGCGACATGCTCTATGTACCACAGAATAGGATTTCAAAAATTGAGAGATTCCTGCCCGTCCCTCACCCGGGCGTGATCATTAATCCGTCCAAATTCTGAAAAGGCGAGACCAGAGGACCAATATGAGCAGCCCAAAAATGAATTCGAGAAACGGACATTTTGCCCACCTCCGAACGACCCGGGATTTCGTGGCGATCGGATTCCGACATCGCC
>JAIQGB010000203.1 GCA_020072905.1 Terriglobia bacterium
GGAGTCAGAAGAAGGCCGGCGGGATTCGGGATTCGGGGTTGGGGACTCGGGGGGATTTCGGAAAGTGGACATTGCCGCCGCGTCACCCCTTCGGTCCGCAGGCCGGGTGCCGAATTCCGAACCCCGAAATCCGAACCCCGCTCTGTTCGGAATTGTCCAGGGCGGCACAGACGTGCAACTCCGCCGCGAGAGCGCCGAAGAACTGCTGGACATCGGCTTTGACGGCTATGCCCTGGGAGGCCTCTCGGTCGGCGAGCCCAAGAGCGAGACGTACGACGTGGCGGAATCCACCGCCGAGTTGCTGCCCGAGGACCAGGCGCGCTACCTGATGGGGGTGGGGACGCCCGAAGATCTCGTCGAATGTGTGGCGCGGGGAATCGACATGTTCGACTGCGTCATGCCGACGCGGAACGCCCGGAACGGCTGTGTTTTCACTTCGGAGGGGAAGCTGGTCATCAAGAACGCGCAGTACGCGCGGGACAACCGGCCCCTGGATCCGGCCTGCGAGTGCGCGGTTTGCCACCGATATTCGCGCAGCTACCTCCGGCACCTTTTTGTGGCGGGGGAGATGCTGGCGGGAATCCTCGCAACCCACCACAATCTCTACTTTTACCTTGACACCCTGCGCAAAATTAGGCACGCTATTCAGTTCGGCAATTACGAAGCGTTTCGTTCTAGGGTGCGTGCGCGGCCTTAACGGCTTCTGAACATTTCTGTGCCGATCCTGGAAAGCCAAACGGACGAACTCTGCTGAGCCTGCTCCGATCGGGCAGGGTTTCTCAATCTGACGCTGATTTCGTTGCAAGACCTTGATGGCTCGCCTGCCAGTCAATCCTCTTGTCTTAGCAGCCGACCCGGGGACCGGCGGGGCATTTGTCCAGTTCCTCCCATTCATCTTGATTTTCGGGATTTTTTACTTTCTTCTCATCCTGCCCCAGCAGCGGCAGCGCAAGAAGGTCCAGGAAATGCTGGCTAATCTCAAGACCGGCGACCGGGTGATCACCAGCGGAGGGGTTTACGGGACGATCGTGAGCTTTCGTGACGCCAACGTCGTGCAGTTGCAGGTGGCGCAGCAACTGAAAATCGACGTCGCGCGCTCGGCGATTACGGGATTGCAGGCTGTCGAGGGCGAAGCGGCAGGTAAAGACAAAAAATGAAGACCACCCGGGAGCCATTCCCGGGTGCAGGGAGAGCATGGAAAAGAAGATTCGCACCCGGGTCATTATCATTGCTGTGGCCATGGTGGCCTGCATTCTGGGCATCATCTGCTATCCGCGGAACGACCAGGAAACCTTCGGGTTCCCGACCAACTGGCAGCGACTGAAAGAGAATGTCCGCAACCGCATCCGGTTAGGGCTGGACCTCACGGGCGGCACACACCTCGTCCTGCAAGTCCAGGTGAACGATGCCGTCAATGTCACGGTTGATTTGGCCCAGGAACGTCTGCGGGACGAACTGCGCGCGCGCAATATCCCGGCGACGGTCGAGAAGAAGACCGAGAACGGCCGGAGTTACCTGCTGATCACCAACGTTCCCCAGGAAAAATCGGGAGACCTGCAGACGCTGGCGAGCGAACAATTCCCCGACTGGGAGCTGGCGCGCCGGGCCGGCGACCCCAACGCGCGCGAGCTGTCCTTAAAGACCAGCGCGGCGGCCAACATTCGCAATCAGGCGCTCGAACAGTCCAAGACCACCATCGAGAACCGCATCAATCAACTCGGCGTCACGGAGCCGACCATCGCCGACTACGGCCAGGGGGATTACGAACTGGTTGTGCAGCTGCCCGACGTGGACGATCCGACGCGCGTGAAGGACATCATTCAATCCACGGCCATGCTGACGCTCAAGATCGTCCGGGACGGTCCTTTCCCGACCCGCGAGGCGGCGCTGGCTTCGCACGGCGGGATTCTGCCGCCGGACAGCGAATTGCTCCCCGGCCGGCGCGAGTCCGGGAGCGATACGGCGACCGCTGAGGCGTGGTATGTCGTCGACCGCATCGCCGCGGTGACGGGACGCGACCTGCGCGACGCCCAGCCACGGCCAGATGAAAATGGACGCCCGAGCGTCAACTTCTCGTTGACGCGCGACGGCGCGGCGCGCTTCGGACGCGTGACCGGCGCGAATATCGGCAAACAGCTCGCCATCGTCCTCGACAATCGCGTCGTCTCCGCCCCCGTCATCCAGGGGCAGATCTCCGACAACGGCCGCATCACGGGTTCTTTCACGCCCCAGCAGGCGGCCGACTTGGCGTTGGTGCTGCGTTCTGGCGCTCTGCCCGCCTCCATCAAGTACGAGCAAGAAACAACCGTAGGCCCGTCCTTGGGCGCCGATTCGATTCGCCACGGCGTGATCGCTTCGATCGTCGGCTTGCTGGCGGTGATGGCGTTCATGCTCTTCTACTATCGCGGCGCAGGCATCAATGCAAATGTAGCGCTTATCCTCAACTTGATCATCCTGGTGGCGGTGCTGGCGTACTTCGGCGCCGTGGTCACACTGCCCGGGATCGCCGGAGTCATCTTAACCGTGGGCATGGGTGTGGACTCCAACGTGCTAATCTTCGAGCGCATCCGGGAGGAATTACGCTTGGGGAAGACGGTCGGAGCAGCCGTAGCAGGTGGGTTTGACCACGCTTTCTTGACCATTATTGACACCCACGTCACAACCATCGTTTCGGCGTTGATTCTGTTCACCTTCGGGACCGGCCCAATTCGAGGGTTCGCGGTCACGCTGACCATCGGCCTCCTCGCGAACCTGTTTACCTCGGTCTTTGTGTCACGAGTGATCTTTGAATACGTGCTCTCGCGGCGAGAGAAGGGCGAGGCGCTGAGTATATAGAAAAAAAGGAACCTCTCGGGAGTATCCGGTGTCAATTCCAACGGAGAAGGACTGAGCTGGGCCATGGAATTCTTCCACGAACCGAAGATTGACTGGATGGGGAAGAAGTGGTACTTCATCGGTCTGACCCTGGTCCTTCTTGTCGCAGGAATGGCGTCCATCGCAGTCAAGCGCGGCCTGACCTATGGAATCGATTTCCGTGGCGGGACGCTTGTCTACGTCAAGTTCTCCCAGCAGCCCAATCTGGACGCTATCCGCAACTATTTGAAGAAAGTGAATCTGGGTGAGGCCACGATTCAGCGTTATGGCCCCGTTTCTGCAAATCAGGTCATTATCGGTCTCGATTTACAGACGACGACCTCGAGCAACGCCCTGGACGCCGGGAAGCGAGCGATTGCCGATGCGCTGGCCGGTCTCTCCGGCGCTCCCCCGGAAGGCAAGGTGGATTTGAACAATGCCAGCCCGCAGACGGTGGCGGAACACCTGGTCGTTGCCGATCCGCTCCACCTTGCTTCGCAGGGGTCTGCGGAGGCCCTGCGGCGCTACCGGGAACTCGCCGACGCCATGGTCAATTTCCGCAACGCGGCGCGGCACAGCGGCCTGCTTGCTGATCTGAGTGAATTGAATGCCGTCACGGGAGTGACTCCGGGCGTCCTGGAGGCGCTAGGCAAGGACTTCTATCTTTCGAGCTATGCGGTAGGCCAAACGGAAATCGTCGGACCCAAAGTGGGATCCGATCTGCGCCGACAGGCCATCTACGTGACTCTGGCGGGCCTGGGTGCCATGCTCGTTTACATTTGGTTTCGGTTTGAGCTAATCTATGGCGTGGCGGCGGTCATCGCCACCTTTCATGACGTTCTCATCACGCTGGGTATCTTCTCCCTGCTGAGTAAAGAGATCTCGCTCACGGTGATTGCGGCTCTTTTGACCTTGGTGGGCTATTCGATGAACGACACCATTGTGGTTTTTGACCGCATTCGTGAGAATGTCCATCTCAACAAGCGCGAGAGCTTCTACGATCTGGTGAACCGCAGCATCAACCAGACGCTGAGCCGGACGATTTTAACCTCGGGGCTGACTTTCCTGGCCGTGCTTTCCCTCTACCTGTTCGGGGGGGAAGTCATCCACGGGTTTGCATTGACCCTGGTCATTGGGGTTATCATTGGCACGTATTCCTCGATCGCAATTGCCAGCCCGATCCTGGTGTTCTTTTACCAGAGGGGTGGGAAGAACCGGGTCGGAGCAAGGCCGCGGGCTCTGGAGCGCGAAACCGCCGGCGCACAACGATAGGTCCCGGCCAGGCGTCCGGAAACCGCGAGCCGGATCGATTGATGTAGGAGGTGGGATTTATGTTTGACGAAACCTTGCTGGATTCCTCACCATCGCATGCACCGGTCCTGAGTACGACGCACTGGGTGATTATGCTCGCGGCGGGAGTGGTGGGCTTCCTGGCGTGGTTTTTCGGCGCGCCCATCCTCTTGGGACCTCCCGACAGCACGAAGGTACTCATCACGCAGGCGATCATCTTCGGTACTGTCCCCCTGTTCTTTACGGCCCTTTTCCTCTGTTACGTTTACGCCGACTCGCGGCACTTGGGTCTTGGAACGTGGGGTTGGATGGTGGTGGTGTTCCTGCTAAACATTGTGGGATTCCTCTTCTATCTGGTCTATTCCGCGGCCAAAACGGACAACTGGAAGCGAGCGACCATCCCCATCGCGTACATCATTGAAGTTATCTTCGTCGGCGTCACGATCTTGATGCCGCTGATTTACACCGAAGCGCTCCCGAAGGGCCAGTTAATGACCTTCCTGGTGGCGCCGCCTCCACCGCCCCCGCCGCCTCCCCCGCCCGTGCAAGCGGCGCCCGTGAAGGTGATCCGGCGCGTCACGGCGGAAGACATCATGCGGGCTCCCACGGTGATCCCCAAGACCATCGCCCAGATCAAGGACGAGGCGGACGTTCCCCAGGCGGCCTCGGTCGGTGTGGTCGGCGGCGTTCCGGGCGGCATGCCCGGTGGGACGCCGGGTGGCGTGCTGGGTAGCATCATCTCGAGTGCGTCCGCCGCGCCCCCTCCGCCCCCGCCTCCCAAAGCAGCCACGCCCAAGCGCATTCGCGTGGGCGGCCAGGTGGAGCAGGCCAAGCTGATCTTCCGTCCCACACCGGAATACCCGCCCCTCGCCAAGATGGCGCGCATCCAGGGGACGGTACGTTTGGAGGCCATCATCAGCCGCGACGGCACGATCCAGGACTTGAAAGTCATCAGCGGCCACCCGCTGCTGGTCAAGTCGGCTCTCGAAGCGGTGCAGCGCTGGCGCTACCAGCCCACGCTGCTCAACGGCGAGCCGGTGGAAGTCGTTACCGAGATTGACTGCAACTTTACGTTGGCCGAGTAAGCGCAAGGCTTTTGAAAATCTTCGAGGAGGAAACACAACATCATGCTAGGGGCAAAACTCTTGATCCTCGGTTTGTGGTTGTTTCAAGAAGGGGAGACGATGGCTTTCGACCCGATCAGCATGTGGCGGGCAATGGGCTGGCCTGCCCGGTCGGTCGTAGTCCTGCTCTTCGTCATGTCCGCTTGGTCGATCGGGGTGATGATCGACCGCTGGATTGCTTATCGGGCAGCTCGCAAGCAGTCACGGCTCTTTGCTCCCGCCGTCGCGGGGGCGCTCAAAGACGGCAGAATTGACGAGGCCATCGCCATCGCCGAGCAGAACAAGCGCAGTCACCTGGCGAAGGTCGTCACGGCCGGGCTGCAGGAATTCCAGGCTCACCAGGCTTCCTCGGAGATTTCCGGGGAGACTATCGAGGCTTCCAAGCGCGCCCTCGAGCGGGCCGCCGCCATCGTGCATGCCGAGCTGAAGCGTGGCGTTTCGAGCCTGGCGACGGTTGGCTCCACGGCTCCCTTCGTCGGCTTGTTCGGGACCGTGCTGGGCATTATCAATGCGTTCCATGGCATCTCCACGGCCAAATCGACGGGTCTGGCGGCCGTCGCGGGCGGTATTGCCGAGGCGCTCGTGACCACCGCGATGGGACTGTTGGTGGCCGTGCCGGCCGTGTGGGCGTTCAACTACTTCGGTGGAAGAATCGAGGCGTTTGATGTGGAGATGGACAATTCCTCTTCGGAGTTGATCGATTACTTCATCAAGCGGTCCTCGAGGGGGAAGAAATAATGGCTGTCACACCCAAAATGGGGGGACCGGTTTCCGATATCAACGTGACGCCCATGGCGGATGTCATGCTGGTGTTGTTGATCATCTTCATGGTCATCACACCCATGCTGCAGAAGGGCGTCAGCGTGGATATGGCCAAGGCGGAAAACCCGCGGACAATGCAGGACGCCGAAAAGGAAGATGCGGTCGTGCTGGCCATCACGCGGGATGGGAAGATCTACCTGGGTTCGGACCCGATCCACCTCGACGAGATCACGACGAAGGTCAAGGACCGCCTTTCGAGCAAGCTCGATAAGACGGTGTACGTCAAGAGTGACGCTCGGGCGAAATACGGCGATGTCGTGGCCATTGTGGATAACGTGCGGGCCGCCGGCGTGGATTCGCTCGGCCTGCTGACCGAGAAGCTCGAGCGCAAGACCCCCGGGGCGCCGGGTGCCCTGGGTGAGCCCGGGGCGGTCACTCCCTGACGATTGCCGCGATATTCGTTTGCCGCAGGAGGCTAACACTATGGCTATGGCTGTTGGGGGTACGAAGGGGACCATGTCGGACATCAACATTACCCCCCTCATTGACGTTCTGCTCGTACTGATCATTATCTTTATGGTGATCACACCCTTGACACCGAAGGGTCTGGACGCGCTCGTCCCGCAGCCTAACCCGAACGCTGCACCCCCCAGCGAAGATGTCCTCAACCGGACCATTGTGGTGTCGATCGATGCCGAGCGGCGGATTAAGATCAACCAGGATCCCATCGACCTCCGGAGCCTGGGCCCCCGGCTTGAGGATATCTTCAAGACCCGCAACGAGCGGGTGATGTTTGTCAAGGGTGATTCCACGCTGCCCTTTGCCGAGGTCGCGCAAATCATCGACATCGCCAAGGGGGCGGGGATCGACAAAATCGGGTTAATCACCAAAGAGCTGCAATAGTAAGAGTTCTTGGCTCTAGGGTCGAGGGAGGGACTCCAATGAAACCCCACAAGCTCGCTGTGCTCTGCGGGGTATTAATGTTGCTCGTGGCCGCGAATGCCTGCAATAAGCTGAAGGCACGCGATCAGTTGAACAAAGGGGTCGGAGCGTTCCGCAACGCCCAGTTCCAGCAGGCCATCGTGCACTTCAAAACCGCGGTGGATCTGGATCCCACGTTGCTGAATGCCCGCCTGTACCTGGCCACCGCTTACGCCCAGCAATACATCCCCGGCGGAGATTCCCCGGAGAATATCAAAATCGGGGACCAGGCGGTCGAGGCATTTGAAGACGTCCTGAAGATGGACCCCAGCAACGTCACCGCCATCGCCAGCATCGCGCAGATCTATTACAACATGAAGGAGTTCGACAAGGCCAAGGAGTACCAGCGGCGGCGTCTGCAGGTTGCTCCGAATGACCCCGAGCCCTATTACTGGATTGGCGTCATCAACTGGGCGATTGCCTACCCGCGGCGCATGCAGGTTCGCAGAGACCTGAACCTGACCATGGCGAAAGATCCTGCCAAGCCGGACATTCTTCCTCCGCTCCCCGAGAAGGCCCGGGCAAAGCTCGAGAAGGACAACCAAGCGCTTGTGGACGAGGGCATTCAGGCCCTGCAGAAGGCGATTGAATTGAAGCCCAACGACGCTGACGCCATGGCCTACCTGAACCTGATGTATCGCGAAAAGTCCGACTACGAAGCCGACCCCGAGGCGCGCCAGGCTGACCTCAAGCAGGCCGAGGAGTGGGTGGGGAAGGCTCTGAACATCAAGAAACAGGTGGCCGGGAAGGCCGCTGCGGCGTCCCAATAGCCGGGCATGGGAAGGTTCCTGGCCTTTTGCCGTTGATAGTTCCC
>JAIQGB010000204.1 GCA_020072905.1 Terriglobia bacterium
CGGCGCCAGGACCTGAGAGCGGGCGGGCGGATATGTACTACCTGATCATCTTGCTGGTCGGCAGCCGGCGGACGACGAACTTTCGGGCCGCGTCCAGCCGGTCCGGCAGGCCATCGGCAGGAGCCTGGCGGAGGAGGCGGTCGAGCCGCGCCGTGTCGATGACCGAGACAAGATTCGCGCCCGAGGCCGTCACCAGGGCCAGCCGGCCGTTGGGAGTGACTGCGGCGCCGAACCCGTCGGCGAAGTAAGCATCGATGTCGTCGAGCAGGACTTGCGCAACGCTCGAACGCTGGCGAAAAGGCACTCGGCCGCGCACGGGCCGGACCACCGCCATGCCGTGCGTTACCACCCAGCCTTGCTCGACGCGGATCAGCGGGTCCAGGTTTTTCGGCCGCAAGAAGGGGACGATCAAGTAACCGCCCTGTGCCGGCGGAGCTTCCGCGATGTAGCGGAGCTCGATCACGCCGGGAATCAGGATTCGCTCCGTGACCGTCTGGTCGGAAGTGGCGATGACGGTCAGTTCGGAAACGGGCGGCCCGTCGTAAGGCCCCAGGTGCGGCAGCAGGTTGGAAACGTAAATCCGCCGGCCATCGCGCGAGGCCGTCACGTAATGCGGCGAACGGAACGCCGCCAGCCGCTTCAGTTCCTTTCCAGTGGCCAGATCGATGACGGAAACACTGTTGGAGATGCCGTTGGCGACGTACAAGGTCTTTCCCGCCGCATCGGTCGCCAAGCCGACTGGGCCCCAGCCGGTTTTGAGTGTGCGCTTGATTTGGAACGTCGCGGCGTCGATCTCACTGACCGTGTCGCTCCATTCGTTCGAGGCGTAAAGCGTCTTGCCATCCGGCGAGATGGCGAGGGCCTTGGGTTTCGACCCGACCTGAGCGCGCGCGACGACGCGGGCGGTCCGCGTATCCACGGCGAGCACGGAGTTGCTGCCCTCGCAGACGATGTAGAGACGCCGGCCATCCGGAGAGAGCCGGAGGTCGGCGGGCGTCAAGTAGCGCGGCTCTGAGGAGGATGTCGGAAAGGTTTTGGCCACCGCCACGTCCGGCGCGGAGAACCGCCAGGCTGCGCCGAGTGCGAAAGCCAGGAGCACGGTGGTCGACAGCGCCCGAGGAAGTCGGGTCGAAGTTGTCGAATTGGCCGGGTCTTGGATCGTCATCAGTTGCCCTTCGCCCTGCCTGAATCGCTCGCCCCTTCCGCCGGCTCCTTCACGGTCAAGATCTGGTCCGCCTTGACGTTCCCCAGAGTCTGAACAATTCCGCTCGGCCAGCGAATGGTGAGCTTGTCCACCTGCGTGTGTGGGCCCAGGCCAAAGTGAGGTCGCGGGTCGCCTTGGGAAAGGTAGCCGTTCTCCGAAACCGCCTCGACATACTGATCGAGATCACCTGCCACGGCCTCCAGCCGCGCACCAAAACCGTCACGGTTGCTCTTCGTACCCACCAGCTTGATGGTCAGCCAGTGGTTCCGCTCTCCGGCCGGCGGGGGATTGTTGTGGAGCAGGATTCCTTTGCCGCCCAGGGCCACGATGAAGCCGTCCATGTAGCCATCGTTGTCGTAGTCAGCAAAGCAGGCCCCGCGCCCCACCTTCTTGAACTTGAAATAGCTGCCGAGGCGGCTGGATACGTCCGTGAAGGTCGAGTCGCCATTGTTACGCAGGACGGAATCTTCCATGGGAACAAGCCAATGCAGGCCGCCGTTGACGACGAAGATGTCCTTCCAGCCGTCGTCGTCGAAATCAAAGAAGCCGTCACCCCAGGCCACGTATTGGCCCGAGACTGCCGCCACACCGGTTTCCACCGTCGTGTCCAGCCAGAAAGGTTCCTTCCCGGGGTTGTGGAATAGCCGGTGGTAGCGCATGTCGGAGACGAAGAGGTCGGGCCAGCTGTCATTGTCATAGTCGCCGAAGATGGGGTTCATCGCCGAGGTGGCTTCCCCGTTTGCTCCGAAAGCCGTGTTCACGTCGGGGGCAACGTTCTTGAATGTCCCGTCGTGGTTGTTGTGGTACATGTAACTTTCCATGGTGTCGTTGGCAACGTACACGTCGTCCCAGCCGTCGTTGTCGAAGTCACCGATCGTGACGCCCATGGCGCGCCCCGCGGGGTTGGCGATCCCGGCCGGCGCGGAAACGTCGGTGAAGGTCCCGTCGCCGTTGTTGTGGAAGAGGCGGTCGGGCGTGCCTTCGTAATCGAGAGGACCGGGGAAAGCATCGGCCGTGAAATAACGCATCTTCATGTCGGGGTCGAACTGCAGATAGTTGCCGACGTAGAGATCGAGCTTCCCGTCGCGGTCATAATCAAACCAGGCCGCGCCCACCCCGAAGTGCGGATTTTCGACGCCGGCTTTCGCGGTCGCGTCCGTGAACGTCCCGTTGCCGTTGTTGTGGTAAAGGATTGAAGATTTCCAATTGCTGACGTAAATGTCCTCGTAACCGTCGTTGTCATAATCTCCGACGGTCACACCCATTCCGAAGCCCTTGCCGGGGACACCTGCCTCGTGCGTGACGTCGGTGAATGTGCCATCAGCGTTGTGGCGATATAGGTGGTTCGTGGCATCCTCGCCCTGGGGAGTGGAGAACTTCGTCACGCCCTCCAGGTAGCGGCCGCTCGCCACATAGAGATCGAGCAGGCCATCATTGTTGTAGTCAAGCCACGCGCAGCCG
Organism: Terriglobia bacterium; assembly: GCA_020072905.1. GTDB lineage: Bacteria > Acidobacteriota > Terriglobia > UBA7540 > UBA7540 > JAIQGB01. Next base: position 2,666 of record JAIQGB010000204.1, read on the forward strand.
GAGCCCGTCGCCTCCATGATTGAGCTGAGCTTTTTTTCGCCGTAGGAGTGATGGAAATTAATGCCCGCCTGGTCGGTGACATCCGCATAGGCCGGAAGCACGGCGGGCGTCTGCGGCCGCGCCGCCGGGCTCTGTCCGCCCAGCTCCAGGCCTGCGATCAGGAGCGTTCCCCCCGCGAGTGCCATCGGAATCTGTTTCCAGCGTTTCACCATCGTCATCTCAATGCGCCGCCAGGGTTTCGGGTTCGACGCCCAGGCGCGTCGGCGTATCGAACCGCCGTAGCGTCAGCGGCCAGCGGTTCGTCGGGGCGACGGACTTGTCTTCATGGCAGCCGACGCAGCCGCGCTCTTCGCCCGGGCGAGACCAGATCCAGCTCTTTTGGGCACGGATTACCTTGCCGGCGGGGTCGAGCAATTCGAATCGCACGGGCCGGTCCGCCGGTACCGCGATGAAGAACGAACCGTCCGATTCGACGGGCGCTTCTCCCAGGACGCGCTCTTGGGTGCTTGCGTCCTCATACATCAAAACGCGCACGCGTGCGATGTTCGCGGCAAGTCGTCCGCGGGGAGCGTCAACACTGTGGTAGCTGTCCAGGCAAATGAAGTAGCCTTCCTTGCTCTCCGGCTTGAGGGTGCTCCAGTACCACCGCGGGGCCGCGTGGGCCGTGACGGGCGCCGCCTCGACACTCGACAGCTTGGAATCCTCGTAAACCAGCCCGCCGAATGCGCCGCGCCCGGCGTCGTAAGTGTAAAGCGAGAATTTTTCGGGCGAAGCCGGGGATTGCGGGTTCTTGCGCGCGACAAGAAGCTCCTCCCCGGTGAGCCGCACTGGAGACCAGGCCACAGGGGCTAGCGGACTCAGCGTCGAATTGTGCAGAGCGCCGGCGCGGATCATGGCCAGTTCGCCCCCCGCTTTTTCCTGCTTGCCCAGGTTCTTGATGAACACTAGGGAACCGTCATCCAGTTCCGTCGCCTGAGCGCGCACCGCGGTCTGTTGGTGCTCGCAGCGGTAAGAAGCCAGCCCGGAACCGTCGTGGCGCAACGTATAGAGCCCCGTCGACCCTTTCAGCCCCGGCACCAGAGGCGATGCGGCGGAGACCAGAATCCGGCCGTCCTTCAGAACGGTTTCAACCTGGTAGTTTCCCGGGCCGAAGGTGATGGGGTGGTCTTCCGAACCGTCCGGCTTGGAAAAATAAACTTGGGAATGGGCGACCCCGTTTTTGTTTTCGACAACCGTATAGATGATTCCTTCCCGAGCCAGATATGCCGGCCGGAGGCAGTCGGCTTCGCAGTGCGTGATCTGACTTTGGTGCGAGCCGTCCGCTTGCATCTCCCAGATTTGCCAGCGAGCGTCGGACCGTCTCAGTCCGGCGAAGAGAATCTTGGCGCCGTCAAAAGACACTCGCGGGTCGGCCGTGGCGAAGAAATTCGGGGTGAGATTGGTGACTTCCCGGCTCACACTGGGTTGCAGGCGGACCAGCCGGCTACCCTCGGGAAAACGCGCGCGCAGCCGACCGGCGGCGATCACCGGCGCCTGGACAAAAACGATAGCAGTGTCCCCGAGGGTTTGCGCGTGGAGACGTGCAGACGCCCCACGCTTGCCCGCCGGAGCCGCGCCTCTCACGTTATTTTCTTGGGGATAGGTTTGAAGCGTCGCAGAGGGGATGAGGGCGGCGAGGGCGATAAGCGAACAAATGAAAGCTGCCGGCGTGAGTCTGGGAAACTCCATCGTTGACCTTGATTCCGATTGGACGAATTGTTTGCGAGGAGTTCGGGCAGCTTGTTTTCGTCTAATCGGTCCGGGATGCTTTTACTGTCAGCTCCCCGAGTTCCCAGACCCAACACCCAACGTTCACTTGGCAGCTTATGGGCCGCCCTAGAGACTGTCGATGAGAAGCCGCAAGATTCGGGATGACGGCCGTCAATCCCCCGCCTGATAGCCTCTTATTGTTGGTGGCCTAGTGCCTTGCTCGATGTATCTCGCAGGTTTCCGCTAGGACAAATTGTCTGCCCACGGAGCACACACAAGATGGACCGGATAGGCCTCGTAATAAGCAGAGAAATGGAGGGTGCCAGAAGTGCACGCTCAGCGCTGTGCGGCAGCTTCCAGTTTGGGGAAATCTTGAATGTTCAGTCGGCGCCCGCGCGCGTCGAGCACCTGTTCGCGCCGGAACACGCTCAGCGTGCGGCTCACCGTTTCGGGAGAGAGTTCCAGGATCTCGCTGATCTCCTGGCGAGAGAAGGGAAGCACCAGCGAATAAGCCTTGGACGGGGCCTCAGTCTCTGAGGTTACGAGCGACAGCAGCAATGTCGCCACCTTCATGCGCGCGTCCTTGAAGCTCATATCGGTGACCTGCGTTCGCACCCGCGTCACTTCCGTGACCAGGAAGCGCACCATTCCGAGCGCGATATCGGTGTTGGCACGCAGGAAATCCAGAAACTCTTCACGGGAAGCGGCGCAGATTTCACTGTCGCGGAGGGTCACAGCGGTCAGAGGATAGGTGGCCTCGGTCAGCGCCTCGAGCCCGAGCAGCTCGCCCGGAAAAATCACACGCGTGATGCGGTCCTTGCCGTTCTCGAGCGATTTCACGACCTTAACCAGCCCGGCGTGTAAGGCGAAGACGTGTTGAGCGGTCCCGCCTTCGAAGAAGAGGATCTGGCTGCGACGGTAACGCGCCGGGCGGAAGACGCACCCCAGGCGCGAGATCTGTTCATTCGTCAGTCCGCGAAACAGCATTCCTTTTAGAACAGGACAGTCCGAGCAAATGGGCCCCATGGGATTCTCCTGGCGTTAGCTTTGTCTTCGTGCGCCGGGCCGGGTTTGCCCGGCCCGGCGCACGAGATCCATCGCCTGCTTAGGCGGCGCGGCGCTCCGTGTTGACGTTGGACTTGATCCACTCCGTGCTGACCGACTTCGGACGAGTGATCGCAGTGCCCAGGGCGCGGTTGATGACCAACTGCGCGCACATGCCCAGGGCCCTCGATACGCCGAAGAGCACCGTGTAGTAGTCGAATGTGGTCAGACCGAAGTGATAGAGCAGCGACCCCGAGATGGCGTCCACATTCGGCCACGGGTCCTTGGCTTTGCCCTGCTCCCTTAGGACGCCGGGGACGATGCGGAAGATGGCGTCGACGATTCTGAAGACCTCATCGCTGGCGCAGACGCGCCCGCCGAAGTCGTGGAAAGCCGTATAGCGTGGGTCTGTGATGCGTAGCACGGCGTGACCGTAGCCGGGGATGACGTGCCCGCCTTTGAGCGTATCCCAGGCGTATTGGCGGAGCTGCTCGTCGGTGGGCACCCCGTTATATTTCTTTCGCAGGTCAAGGACGAAGTGCAGGCACTCCTGGTTCGCCAGACCGTGCAGCGGGCCGGCTAGGCCGTTCATACCCGCGGAGACGGCGTAGTAGGGATCCGAGAGTGCCGAACCGACGGTGTGACATGTAAAGGCGCTGACGTTGCCGCCCTCGTGGTCGGAGTGCAGGGTCAGGTAGAGGCGCATCAGGTTGGCGAACTCACCCGAGGGGTCCGGTATCCCCAGCATCTGCGCGTAATCGGCGCCCCAGTCCAGCTTGGGATTCGAGGGCAGGGGTTCGCCCTTTTTGGTGTGCAACCGGTAGATGCCCGCCGCCACCGCCGGCAGCTTGGCGATCAACTGGAGTGAGTCTTCGAGCGCGGCCTCCCAGTACTCCTCTTTCCGCATCCCTTCCGCGTAGCGGCGGCGGAAGACCGAGTCCCGCTCCATCACCAGGATGGCGGTGTTGAACATGGTCATGGGGTGCGAGTCTTCCGGCATCGCTTTCAGCACCGCCCAGACGTAGGCCGGCACCTCGGCGCGCTTGCGCAAGTCTCCCTGCAGGTCCGCGAGCGCCTCGGCGTCGGGGAGTTCGCCCGTCACCAGCAAATAGAAGATTTCTTCCGGGAGCCGGTTGGCGAGCTTACCGATGGGAATATTGCGGATGACCAGCCCCGTGTCGGCATCCACGACGGAGGTATCACAAATCATTCCTTTGACGCCTCGCATCCCGCCGAAAGCCTGGGCTACCGTGACTTCCGAAATGACTTTGGTGCCGTGCTCTTTTACCAAGGCACGGACTTCCTCCCGGAGGGCCGGGATCTGACTTGCCAGTTTTTCGTGAAGCTTTGCCATCGTTTGCCTCCTGGGCTAGATCAAAGGTATTCGGATTCCCCTGGCAGGCTCCACCCCCGGGCTGCCAGGGCCTGTCAAACCGTACGGAAGAGTCGGGGCACGCGGCGGCGGATCAAGCCGCTTTGGATGCCCAGAGTTCCGAGAAACGCCCCTCGTGCGGCTTCGCGAGCGCCGCATAGTCGGAGTACTTCATCCGCGCGGCATCCACGTGAGTTCCGGCGGTGAAGACGATCTCCCCGGTCTCGACGACGGCACGATCCACGCACACATCGATCCCGTAGAGGTTTCCAAAGGGAGGAATCGCGCCCAGATCGCAGTCGGGGAAGATCTTGACCAGTTCGCTCTCGGGCAGCATCTCCAGGCGCTGCGCCGCGAGCTCCGCCTTCAGCTCCGACAGGCTCAGGCGATGCGACGCCGGAAGCACCGCCATCACCAGCCGCCCATCGGCGTCCAGAACGACCACCTTGGCCAGTCGCTTGCCTGAAACGTGCAGCGAGTGGGCAACTTCCTGTGCGGTGAACGCCTGGGGATGGGGCAGCCATTCGTAAGGGGCTTTCTGGGAGTCAAGGTAGTCGCGGATACGTCGGGGGATGCTCATAGCTCCCTCCTGAATACTGCGAAGTACTTCTCTCCCCTTTTGAACTTTGCCGCAATCATCCTGCCAGAGTCTTCCTTTTCGGCTGATTCTCGCCATGATGTGTGGCAGGGCAATCAGGAAAATAAGTTGTGGTATATCAATAAGTTGGCAGAAGTCTTGGGGTTGCCCAAGCGTTCCTAGCCCTCTGCGGCGTGGGTCGGCAATGCGGCGATGCGAGATTCAGCGCATGACCTTGGCGCTATTTTTCTCTGTCCTCGATTAACCTTGATCGCCACCGAGCGCAGTCGCGAAGTCAAGCCATCCCCCAGCAAATCTAAGTTGTCGTCTCGCTCGGGGTCGGCCTGACCAATCGAAGCGGCAAATCGTGCGACGTTTTGTCCTATAATGCTGGGTTGC
>JAIQGB010000205.1 GCA_020072905.1 Terriglobia bacterium
GGCAGCGCACCTAGCCGCGACGCCGGTAGCAAGAGCGGGCGTGGCCCCGGCAATGCGTCCTGGCAACAAGCCGGAACAGACGGCGGAGAGGGCTGCGATGCCCGCTGGCAGCATGACCAGGCAGGCCACGCACAGGACCGCAGTCGCTTTTGCGCCAATCCCGCCGCAGCGGGCAGGTGGCAAGGAAACGGGCGCGGCATCTGCCCCTGCGACCGACAAGGAGACGCAGTGGAACGCGGAAGACATGATCGCGGAGGAGAAGGGAGAGGAATTTCGCATCTCGCCGGACGCGAAATGGGTGGTCTGGGTGAAAGAATATCCGGACGCCGACAAGGACGAGATGGTCGCGAATCTCTTTCTGACCAGTCTAGTCGAGAAGCAGGAAATTCAACTCACGCGCGGGCCAAACAAGGACGCGAATCCTCGCTGGTCGCCGGAGGGCAAGCTGCTGGCTTTCCTGAGCGACCGTCCGCTGCCCAAGAAGCCCGGCAAGGATGAGGAGGACACCCCCAAAGAACCGCCCAAGACGCAGCTCTGGCTGATCAATCCGCAGGGCGGCGAGCCGTGGCCGCTCACGCGCCTGGAGCGCGACGTCAAGGACTTCGACTGGATTGACGCGGAGAACATTCTGATGGCGGCGGAGGAAGACCTCAGCCTCTACGAGCGCGAGTTGAAGGAGAAAAAGGACGATTCGCGCGCCATCGACGACGCCTTGCACTCGCCCCCCGTGAGGCTCTTCAGGGTGAATGTGAAGAGCGGCGAGATCACGCGCTTCACCGCGAACGACGACTGGATTCAGTCCGTCAACGTTTCGCCCGACGGCAAATGGGCCGCGGCGGTCCACCAGCGCAGCCTGAGCTACGAGTTCGATGAGAAAGTGAAGCCGGTTACTTATCTCTATGGTCTCGCATCGGGTGATAGCAAAAAGATATTTACCGAAGGTACGATTATCGCTTCGCAGCTTCTCTGGACGCCGGACAGCCGTGGAGTCTACGCGGTGGCTCCTTACTCGACCGACCCGGTCTATCACCAGGCCTTCGTCAACCGGCTGTACTACTACGACGCCGCTTTGGGACGGGCCGCGAACGTGGACCTGCAGTGGGAGAACGATCTCACCGTGGATTCACCGGTGGCCTACGCCGTCACTCCGGAGGGTTTCATCGCCCTGCTGGCCGCCGGCGCGCGCTACAAGCCGGCACGCTACACGCGCCACGGCGAGCGCTGGGACCGCGAGTGGCTGGAGGGCCAGGACGTGAACAATCTTTTCAGCCTCGCCGCAAGCCGCGACGGCAGGACGCTCGTCTACCTTTCGAGCACTGCCAGCCGGCCCGAGCAATGGTTCCGGGCGACGCTCGAGGGCGTGAAACTTACCGGGCGCGCGCAACTCACCGAACTGAATCCGAAAATCGAAAAGAAGATTTCCGCCCGCAGCGAGGTCGTCCGCTGGAAGGGCTCGCTGGACGAGGATGTCGAGGGGATCCTCTTCTATCCCCGCGACTACCAGGCCGGAACGAAATACCCGCTGGTCTTGATGATTCACGGCGGCCCGCTCGGCGCGGACATGGATTCCTGGGACCAGGATTACGCCTATCCGGTGAATCTTTATACGGAGCGCGGCGCCTTCGTGCTCAGGCCCAACTATCACGGCAGCAGCAACTACGGGCTGAAGTTCGCGGAGTCGATAGGCGGCGGGAAATACTATGACCTGGAAGTCCCCGACATCGAGAAGGGCGTGGACGCTCTGATCGCACGCGGCCTGGTCGATCCGAAGCGCCTCGCGACGCTCGGCTGGTCGAACGGCGCGATTCTGACCATCGCGCTGACGGTCGAGACCCCGCGCTACAAAGTGGCGTCTGCGGGCGCGGGCGACGTCGAGCAGCCGAGCGACTGGGCTTACACCGATTTCGGCGCGGCCTTCGACAACTACTACTTTGGCGCCGCACCAATCGACGATCCACAACTGTATATTCGCAAGTCTCCTATGTACGAATTCAAGAAGGTGCGGACCCCAACCATCATCTTCTCGGGGACGGACGACCGCTCGGTCGGCCACGCTCAGGCGTGGGAACACTTCCGCACGCTCCAGCAACTCGGCCAGACCGATGTGCGCTTCATCGCGTTTCCCGGCGAGCCGCACGGCTTGAAGAAGATTTCCCATCGCCGGCGCAAGGTGGAAGAAGAGTTGGCTTGGTTCAATAAATACTTTCTCAAGCCGGGGCCGCCCGCGAATGAAGCGCTCAAAGACGATTCGCCGCTCGCCCAGGCGCCCAAGCGTCGGAACATCCAACGCGCCGGAGCCCGAGATGGCGTTCTGGTCAAATCCACGCTGATTCCGGAGGTCGTGACCTATCAGGGCCTGCGGCTCGGACGATTTGAAGTGACGCGCGCGCAGTACGCGGCATTCGATGGCGACTACAAAATCGAGCCGGGAACTGAGAACTATCCCGCCAGCGGCATCTCCTTCGAGAAAGCACAGGCCTACTGCGCCTGGTTGAGCAAGCTGAGCGGAGAAAGCTATCGGCTGGGAAAAGTTGACGAACTGGAGCCAATCTACAAAGCCGCGAAGGAAAACGAAAACACGCTGGACTATTGGGCAGGGTACAACGTCAATCCGGACGACGCCGCACACCTGGCCGCCAAGGTCAGGGAGCTGGCTGGCGCCGCGCCGCTGCTCAAGGAGGTCGGCAGCTTCAAGGGCCACGGCGACGACGATCTGGTTTTTGATTTGGGCGGCAATGTCGCGGAGTGGGCCATCGACAAGGACGGCAGCGGCAAGCCGTTCGGTGGCAGCGCCGACCGGCCCGCGGACCAGAAGGCTCGCCAGTCCGCTCCCGACCCAGCCTACGTCGGGTTCCGCGTCGTGAAAGGGGTCCGGTAGCGCGGGCCAAGAATTCAGGCGGCGCGCTCCATCTGCCGCTATAATCTCTCTCCTTTTTGCGGCCGAGAGGCGATCTCTTGAAACCATCAACGCGCAGAGCGGTCTTCACTGACAGCCATTTCTGGGTGCCAGTCGTGGTGTTGGCCTTGGGGATCGCGCTCCTGGTCTTGATCAGGTAGAGACGCCCCGCCGGGCGGTCTCTACGGGGCTACTCAATTGGCCACGTCAGTCGAATCCAATTCCCGCGCCACGGCGACGTCATTGCACCTGCTGGGCGTGATGTGCGGCTTCGCAGCAGGAGCGTGGCTGGGCGCGGCGGAGGCTCCCACCAAGCTCGTCACCCTGGGACTCTCTCCCTTCCTGATTTCACTCGCCATGGTCTCCGGCGTCCTCGTCGCCCGGTGGACTTTGCCCACTCTGATGAAGGGTACGGGCTACGTCTTCGCGGACCTGCGCGAGAAACCTCACCTCATTGTCTGGGCGATTCTCGCCGGCGCGCTCTGGGCGGTGGCCAACACGCTGACGGTTTTTGCGATTCGTGACGTAGGAATCTCGATCGCCTTCCCGCTCTGGAACACCAACAGCCTGGTGGGCGTTTTCTGGGGATGGTTCTTCTTCCGCGAGTTGAGGGGGGCAGGCTGGGAGAGCCGGCTGAAAGTGGTCGGCGGCGCGATCGCGATTGTGGTGGGCGCGACGGTGCTTGCCCTTGCCTCCTCGCATCAGGCGGGGGCGACGTCGGCGCGGGCCACCACGGGAATCCTCGCCGCGCTCGGAGCGGGGTTGCTCTGGGGGACGATGTACGTTCCGTATCGCAAGGCCTATCTGAGCGGAATGAACCCACTTTCCTTCGTCACCGTGTTCACGATCGGTGAGCTCGGCACCATCACCACGCTCGCGGTGGTTTTTCGCGGCGGCTTCGCACCGCTGCTCGACGAACTGGCGCACGCTCGGCCCGCGCTGTTCTGGCTCTTCCTGGGCGGGTTCTGCTGGGTGCTCGGTGACCTCTTCCAGCAATACGCTGCAAAATATATCGGCATCGGGCGCGGTATCCCACTGTCAAATACCAATCAGCTTTGGGGTTTGGCCTGGGGCGCGCTGGTCTTCGGCGAGCTGGCCAACCTGGCTGGGTCGGCAAAAGCCCTCATCGTCGTCGGGTCGCTGATCATGATCGTGGGCGCGCTCGGCATCAGCACCGCCGTCGCCCCGGCCGCCGAGCAGAGTTCGCGCCGCGAGGCGATGGCGCGGGAGTGCGACCGCTACGGCCTCGACCTGACCGATCTCGACGCGGCGCAGGCCGGCGAAGATCCGCTCGCCGGGCGTGTCACCGCTCGCCGCTGGTGGGACATTCTGATTGTGGCGGCGGCAGTCGGAATCTTCATTTGGCTGGCTTGGGGAGCTGAACGGCCGCCGATTGCGATGGACCTCCGCTGGGCGGCCGCGCTGCTCGTTCCGACCGTCGGTGTTCTCGCTGCCTGCGGTTGGCTGCTGTGGAAGCGGACGCGCTTCTCGTAAGGAAGGGAGATGCTTCTTCAGGGCGCGGCGGGAATGGCGCGCTTGGCGCGCAGCTTGAGGTAGGCGAGATGTAGTCCTTGCAGCACAAATCCCACCAGAAATCCCCAGGTCAGATTGGTGGTGGCCAGGGCGACGAGTCCGATCACAATCGCGATGAAGAGCCAAACCCGATTCTTCACGATGTCCCGCACAAAGCTGGCGTGCTGGACGCCCACGTAAATCAGAAACACGCCGAGCACCGTCATGGGGATCAGCCCCAGGAGACCCAGGGCCGAGTGGCCGCACAGGGCGAAGAGCAGACAGACGGCGCCAATGACGTAGCTGGACTTCTCGCTGCGCGCGCCGAACTTGTTGTGGGCGGTGATTCCGCCCGACCCGTGACACATCGGCGCAGCCTGGATCGTGCCGGCGCACAGGTTCATCACGCCGATACTAAGGCTCAAGGCGCGCGTGGTGACGCGGCGCGCCTGCGGGCCGTAGAGGATCTCTGCGGTGTTTTCCGTGGCGACGATGGAATTCCCGAAGGTCAGCGCAAACTGCGGGACGACCAGGACCACGAGCGCCGACCAGAGCAGGCCTGCCTGCGGGTGGAGGAAGTCCAAGGGCAGCGGCCCCAAATCCAGCGACGGCAAGGCCCGCCAATGGCTCGCGATGCCCAGCGTCAAACCGGCGCCGAGCAAGACCAGGGCGGCGGGGAAGCGCCGCGATTTGTGGAAAGCCAGCAATATCGCCGCCGCCCCCAGCGCCAGGAGTAGTGACGACATGGGGATGATCCCCGCCAGAGCCGTTCCGGCCTTGCGCTCCAAGATGAGGTGAATTCCCCCTCGCGCCAGGAGCAGTCCGAGACCGAGTTGAATCCCCCGAATGATCGGCAGGGTGAAGAGTCTCGCAATCAGCGGCGCGAGATTGGTGATGCCGATCAGGCAGAGCAGAATTCCCATCACCAGTCCGGCGGCGGCGATGGAGGAAGGGGGAAGGTGCAGCGCCAGGGCGATGGCCGCCACGGCCTTGAGGGGCTGCACCGCGATCGGCACGCGAAAATAGGCCCCGGCAAGAATATAGGCGAGGCCCGCGGCAAGAAACACCGCCGTGGGATTCATCCCGTTCAGAGAAATGAGGGCGATGGCGATGGGGAACAGCACGCCGACATCGCCGAACGCGCCCGCGATGTCCAGGCGGGTGAGCGGCCAGGAGGGAAGGGGCCGCGCGTTGGCTTCCTGGGGCGCGCGCCCTCCGCCCGAACAGAACGCGGTCCAACTCCCTGGCCGGAATTCGGTGGTGTCCGCCCGGGGTTTTGATGGAGCGGATCTTTCGCCGATAAATCCACTGCTTGAGGGTCGGATAGCTGACGCCCAGGCGACGCGCAGCTTCGGGGAGGCGGATTAGGTTCATTTCAGTGTCTCGACAATTTAAGGGTTTTCGAGGCACGATTCTATACGATTTGATACGATTCATCAAGCGCCGGGAGCGCGATGGTCAATCCTGGGAATGGCTGGAGAGAGGCAGGAGAGGAGTGAGGGCCGCAAAACCGACCAAGATCAGCGCCAGCGCGTGGCCGTAGGTATAGTCGAACATCCCCGCGATCACAAAACCTGCGAGTGCGAGCAACCCGGCGCCGGCGATCAGGAGCAGGTGCCGGACTTCGCTCCATCCCGCCCGCAGACCTGGGGAAACACTCCAGTGGAAAACCTCGAGGCCGGCCCAGGCAATCCAAAACCCGAAGATTCTTGGCAGGTGCAGCGCCGCGCAGCCGCGCGCAAGGCTGATAATCCGCGCGGCGGGGCAAGTGAGATCGTCATCGAAAGCGAAACCGGGGTCCTCTTTGAAAACCAGACAGCCGATGCATTGGTGGAAGGCATCGCGCGCCTCGAAGGTTCGCGGCTGGATCCGACTACTCTGAGGACTTCCGCTCTGCGTTTCTCTCGCCGGAGATTTATCCAGGAATTCGCCAGGTTTCTCGAGGCCATCTTTGCTGCTAAACCCTCTCCGGCTGTCGCAGCCTGGAACCCGGCAGAGGCCGTGCAGGCAGCCGTGACTGAGCGACCGTAGACTTGGAGAACGCCCTACCTGCCCCACTGGGCCTGCTGTGGCGGTTCAGACCTCCTCCTGGGCAGCCTGAGCTGGCCGCACTCCTCTCCCCAAATCAGGACTCCGTCTGCGCTCTCCAGAGGCCGACTCCCCCGGGAACCTGCTCTGGGGGTTTTGTCTCTTTCCATTCAGCCTTGCGCCTTTTCACACCCCATAAGGTGAGCAGGCACGCGTGAAAGCTGAGTTTCCATCGGTCGAGCCATTGACGATTGGCAGTTCTTCGGCGGCGCCACTGCGACTTAAGTCCCGTATTTGCAATCCAGTAGGGGGCAGGTCGAAAGCCTGGCGGTTTTGGCCGCCTTTGGCATAGCGGTTGCCCATTGAAAGGGTGCGAGGGACTTCGGGTCCTAGGAACCCGCCGAGAGGCGGGTTAAGGTGTGGGGATAATGGAATCGGACGAAACCGTTATCCCCACCCTAAAAAGCCGGCGCAACGTCAGTTTGACGAAGTCCTCCTCCGCGACCAGGGCGAACCGAACCACGTGAAGTGTTGAGGATGTTTCAGTGACAGAAAAATCTGCATTGCCGCTTTGCATTCGGCTTCGGCCTGCTAAGTGAATGGGAAGTGCCGGGACGTGTCGGAATCGACCGACAAAATGGACAAGTTCTTGCAGTGAAGAGAAGAGGCTGCGTGAAGCAGCGCCGAAAAGGTTTTGAGTCCGAGCCCGCTGATGAAACCGTACGAGCACAAGCCGAGACTCATCTTTTGGGAGGTGACAAAGGGTTGCAACCTGCGTTGCATTCATTGTCGCGCCACCGCTACAGAACTAACTTCGCACTTAGACCTACCTACGACCAAAGCCCTGAACTTAATAGAGCAAGTCTCTCAGTATGCCCTACCAATCCTAGTTCTGAGCGGTGGCGAACCTCTCTTTCGTGCGGATATCTTCCAACTGGCTCGGTATGCGACCGAGCGCGGCCTGCGCGTAGCTCTGGCCACTAACGGGACACTAATCACAAAAGAAATTGCCCGCAAGATTGTGGACACCGGCGTGCGCCGCGTCTCCATCAGCTTGGACGGCGCGAACGCCGCCACGCACGATGCCTTCCGCGGAATCCCCGGTGCCTTTGACGCTGCCCTGCAGGGGTTTCATAACCTGAAAGAGCTGGGCATGTCGTTGCAGATCAACACGACAATTGCCCGCCACAACGCGCACGAGCTTCCGGACGTGTTGGAATTGGCTCGCTCCAACGGAGCCGACGCGCTCCACACTTTCCTTCTGGTGCCGGTGGGCTGCGGCGTGGACATTGCCGATGAGCAGATGGTGCCGCCCGCGGAATACGAGCAGATTCTGAATTGGTTCTACGATCAGTCGCAGAAGGGCGGGATCGAGCTCAAAGCCACCTGCGCGCCACACTATTTCCGTGTGGCGCGCCAGCGCCGCGCCGCCGAACGCCGAGAGGCGATGGCGGCTGCACAAGCCGCGCCGTTCCATGCAGGGAAGGAAGACAGCAGCTCGATCGGTCCCACCGAAATGACCATGCCGGGTTCGACCGGCATCGCGCTTCACCCGCACGCCGCAGGCGCCGCGAAAGGGCATCCCGAGGGCATGAATGCCATGACGAAAGGGTGTCTGGCGGGCACGGGCGTCTGCTTCATTTCCCACCAGGGCGAGGTTTTCCCGTGCGGGTATTTGCCGGTCCTCGCCGGCGATCTACGCAGGCAGTCTTTCGCCGAGATCTGGGAGAACGCCGCGGTCTTTCAGGCGCTGCGGGAAACCGACAACTTGAAAGGCAAGTGCGGCTACTGCGAATTCCGGAACATCTGCATGGGCTGCCGCGCCCGAGCTTATGCCGCGACGGGCGACTACCTCGACGAGGAACCGGTCTGCGTCTACGAACCGCGCACGACCGATCCGAAACACGCGCCACGTGAGGAGGGCCATGTTCCGGTTCACTGACCAGGTGCGCGGCGGAGAGATCGTTCGCGATGTCAAGCAGCGCTTCCCCGAAACGGCGGCGGTTTTTGAGAAGCACGGCCTGCGGCCCTCCTGCTACGACTGCTCGATCGACCAGGCGGCGCGCAAAGTGGGCGCCGTGGTTGGCGACCTTCTTGGGGAGATCAACGAAGTCATTCATCGAGATCGTGGCGTCGCCGCTCAATCCGAGAGCCAGTGAAGTCATGTCCAGCGTTGCAGCCAGTCTGAACTCCCTCCCAGCGGAACGCCTGCGATCGTTTGTGCTGCCGCGCGAGCACGGCGCCTGGGGGATTCTGCTGGTCCCGCTGGTGACCGGCGCGTGGATCGGGTTCGCGACGGGACGCGGAATTCTTCCTCTCATCCTTTTTCTTACCGCCTCTCTCGCTCTCTTCGGCCTGCGCACTCCCGTGGAAGCCTGGCTCGGCACGTCGCCTCTCCGCGCGCACTCGCCCGCCGAGCGTTGGGTGGTTGCACACGCGATCTTCATCTATGCGTCGGTCGCGATCTTAGCGATCGGATGGCTGCTGTGGCGCGAACACGCCGACGGGCTCTTGCTGGTCGGCGGGGCGGCAGCGATGTTCTTCGCCGTGCGGGTGGGCCTTCGGAAGCTGGGCAGCCGGGCGCGCCTGGCCGCGCAACTCGCCGGCGCCCTGGGGCTCACCGCGACGGCGGCGGGCGCCTACTACGTGGTGACCGGCGTTCTGGACCAGCGGGCACTCATCTTGTGGGCGGCCAACTGGCTCTTCGCCGCCAACCAAATTCATTTCGTGCAGACGCGCATTCATGGCGCTCGGGCTCGCGGGCGAAGCGACAAACTCCGCTCGGGCCGGTGGTTTCTGGCGGGGGAGATCGTGACGGCGTTTCTTCTGGCGGCCGCCTGGCGCCTGGGGTATCTGCCTGGCCTCGCGGTGCTGGCCTTCGCTCCGGTTCTGATTCGGGGAGTGCGCTGGTTCTTCCAGTCGAATGCACCGCTGGCCATTCACCGCCTGGGATTCACCGAGCTGGCTCACGCGCTGGCATTCGGCGTGCTGTTCATTGCGGCCTACACGATTTGAGGAGAGTGCCAAAGGCTTTTGTCATGGTCACCAAGGCTGGAGGAAATGGCGCACAACCGTTGATCGAATCATTTGCGGAAATGCAGCGGCGCCTTGCCCAAGTCCCCTCCGACACTCTTCCTGAAACCTTTCTCGCCCTTGCGCTCGAGTTGACGGAACTCGCTCCCTCGGAATCCTACTTCCAGTCGTGGCGCTGGATCGTCGTTCGCTGCGAGCACGGGAAGCAGCAACTCGAGGCCGCGACCTACGCGGAGGTTCCTCTCTCCCGCTCGCCCATCGTCCTAATCTGCCTGGCGGACACGGCGGCGTGGAAAACCACCCCGCATCAGCTTCAGGAACTGGTCGCCGCCAAGGTACTTTCCGCAGAAGACGCTCGCAACGTCTTGAGCCGGACCCGGAAGTACTACTCGGCCTCGCCGCAATCGGCCCAGCGGGCCGCGCTCTCCAACGCTTTCCTGGCCGTGCATCGAATCCTGGCCGCCGCCGCCTCCTGTCAGGTTCCCGCCCGCTGGGTCAGTGTGTTCGATGAGAAAAAGATCCAAACCCATTTCCACATTCCCGACCAGTTCCTTGTGGCCGCTCTCCTGGCGATTGGCCACGAGGATAAAGACGTGCCCGCCGTGGTCGGCCCGCCCGCGCCGTCGTTCGTCTACCAGGAGAAGTTCGGTGAAGTAAACGCCGCTCGCTAGCCTTCCCGATTCCCATCAATGCTTGAAGGTAACCGAAGATCGGAGAGGAGGTGCGCTTGTCGCATACACGACCCGTACCAGCGGCGGTGGGAAGTTGGAGGGAAGAAGGCGGCCAGTCGCGCTTTGGGGCGAAACTCCTGCAGTGGGAATGAGGCTTGCACTTGGAGCCGCAGCGACCTTGGCGAGCACGGCCGGAACGTAGCGCAACGTTTCGTCCGGCAGAGCCGCCCGCTCCCGCAGCGCCCAGAAATCCCGTGCCCCCACTCGCCGCAACGCCCGCTCCACGCGGTCTTCGCCCGCGTTGTAGGCGGCGAGCGCCAGCGGCCAGTCCCGGAACTGCTCCAACAAATCCTTCATGTACTGTGCAGCGGCGTAAGTGGATTTGACGGGATCGATCCGTTCGTCGCGGCCAGGTTCGACAATCAAGCCGTACCGCCGCGCCGTCTCGGGCATCAGTTGCCACAGCCCGCGCGCGCCCTTGGGCGACAGCGCCACGGGATCGAAACCACTCTCGACCGCGGCGACTCCCATCAGGCTGGCCGGAAGGCCGTTTTTGCGGAGGATACCGGCGATGATCGGGAATCGACTTCCGTTCTCGGGATCCGCGAGGGAGGGTATGAAATCCGCCGTTCCATCGCTGTGGTCAGCATGGCCCCACGTCACGACGAGCTGTCCTGTTTTCTCTCCTTCTCCCTTTGTGCGAAGCCCCGCGATGGTTTGATTCAGGCGTTCGTTGAAGTCCGCCCGCCAGGAATCGAAGTTGGGTCCGGAAGCGCCAGAGGACTTGGATTCAGGGGTGACGGAAACCGATCCTTGTCCCCTCAGTGTCGGCGCGAAGGCACTCAGCAGTGCCAGGCACGCACCTGCAATGCGAATTGACCAAGCCCCCTTCACAGTACCTTCACCTCATTCATTGCCTGCTGGTAGTTGAGCACCTGCCCGCCGTGTTGTCTCTGGTAGCCCTCGGCTTCCTGCTTGGTTCGGAAGGCGACGAGGGTGGGCAGGCAGCGGTCGAACTCGCGCACCGAGACTCCCTGCGGCTCGCGCTGCAGAGCGCCAGATTGGACGGCACAGTGCGCGATGTCCCCACCCTCGACGTAATAGGCCGACTCAGCAGGAATGAATTCGCCGGAGTCGAGGTCGGTGGCCCAGGCCTTCTTGATCGCGCCCGGATGCTCGATCTGGTAGTGCATGCCGCAGCGCGGGCAGCAGGCATCTTCCTTGCCCGTGGCTAAATCGAGGCGGTAGGTCACGCCGGCGTGCAGGGTGCGGTTGCACACCCGGCACAAGTCCTGAGGGGGCCGCGTCACGTTGCGGTAGGCCCAAACGCTCACCACCGCCATCGCGGCCAGCGCCCCCAAGGTAATCATCGCGTCTTTCCATTTCATGGCGTCACCTTCTTGCGCGCGTGGTCCGTTGTCAGTTGTCCGTCGCAAACCTTTGGCTGCCCGCTATCAGCTTTCAGCAAGCCGAAAATGGAAACTGGAAATTGGAAATTCGAATCTGGCAGTTCGGCTCCACTCGATGTTTTGCAATTCATAATTCATAATTCAGAATTCACTATTCACCATTCATCATTGCTGGGTGCGCAGGCTGGGCTTTACTTCAAAGTGCCACTTCCAAATCGCGTAAATCGCCGGATAGACGATCAACTCCATAATGAACGACGTGAAGATGCCGCCGATCATTGGGGCGGCAATGCGCTTCATCACGTCCGCGCCGCTGCCCGTCGACCACATGATGGGAAACAGGCCCGTAAACATGCAGGCCACGGTCATCACCTTAGGCCGGACGCGCTTCACGGCGCCGTGCAGGATCGCCTCCTTCAGCCCGTCCCAGCTCGTCAGCAAGCCATTCCTCTTCCACTCCTCAAAGGCGAGGTCGAGATACAGCAGCATGAAGACACCCGTCTCCGCGTCCACCCCCATCAAGGCGATCAAGCCCACCCACACCGCGATACTCATATTGTATCCCAGCCAGTGCAGCAGCCAAACTGCGCCCACGGCGGAGAAGGGCACGGCCAGGAAAACGATCAGGGTTTTCACCACTGACCGGGTGTTGAGGTAGAGCAGCACGAAGATGATGAAGATGGTGAGCGGCAGGACGTACGTCAGCCTCTCGCGCACGCGCTGCATGGATTCATACTGGCCGCTCCAGGCGAGGCTGTAGCCGGTGGGCAGGTGTGGCTGCACTTTCTCCCGCACCAAGCGGCGAGCTTCTTCGACGTAGCTCCCCAGGTCGCGCCCCGCCACGTCGATGTACACATAGCCGGAGAGCAACCCGTTTTCATCGCGAATCATTCCCGGCCCTTCGACCAGCCGCAGGTCGGCGAGTTCGGAGATGGGAATCTGCGCGCCGGAAGGCGTGGCGACCAGGACGCGGTTCAGCCGGTCCAAGTCGCTGCGATAGTCACGCAGGTAGCGGACGTCGACGGCATAGCGCTCGCGGCCCTCGACGGTGGTCGTGATGTTCTCGCCGCCCACCGCCGACATGATGTTGCCCTGAACGTCATCGATGGTTAGCCCGTAGCGGGCAAGTTGGTCGCGCTTGAGGTCGAAGTCGAGGAAGTAGCCGCCGGTCGTACGCTCGGCGTAAACGCTGCGTGTGCCGGGGACGTGGGCGAGGGTGCGTTCGATCTCCGTGCCGATCTTCGCGATCTCGCCCAGGTCGGAGCCGAAGATCTTTACGCCCACGGGCGTCCGCACCCCAGTGGTGAGCATGTCGATCCGGTTGCGAATGGGCATGGTCCAGGCGTTGGTGGTCCCCGGGATCTTGAGCGCGCGGTCCATCTCGTCGATCAGTTCATCCTGGCTGATGCGGTCGGGCCAGAAGCGCCGCTCGTGGCGGGACTCGTGGATCGGCTGAGCAAGGCCGGTGTGACTTCAAAGGCGTCGCTTTCGCTGTAAATCGAGATGAACTGGGCTTCGCTCCCTGAGTTGTTCTTGACGAAAAGCTCCTTTTCGGTCTCACCTGCGCGGTAGCGTATGCGACGCACGTGCCCGGGCGTGACGCCCATCTTACGGAGAAGGAAAAAGACGGC
>JAIQGB010000206.1 GCA_020072905.1 Terriglobia bacterium
CCGACCTTCGCCACGGCCGCGTGCTGATTTCCGTCCTGGGTGGCGAAGAGTCCCGAGCCGAAACGCTGGAGGGGCTCTCTTCTGCGGCGGGTTATATGCGCCGGGAAATCGGCCGCCGGCTTGCCCTGCGACGCGCCCCGGAGATCGTTTTCGTGCTCGACCGCGGCGCGGAGGAAATGGAAAAGGTTCAGAAGTTGCTCGATGAGATCAAGAGCGATGAATAGCCTGCGCTAAACCGCCTGCCCGGCCGCTTCAATTCTCGCCGGCGAAGACTTTCGCGATGGCCGCGGAAGCAGGAACCCACAGGTTGAAGGAAGCATGTCTGAGAACTGGCCCGAGTTTTCCGGCGTCCTGATTATCGACAAGCCCGCGGGTATCACGTCACACGACGTGGTCGCCCAGGTGCGGAAGATTCTCGGCATCCGCCAGGTCGGGCACTTCGGAACGCTCGACCCGTTCGCCACGGGCGTCCTGCCGCTATCGGTCGGGAAGGCGACGCGCTTTGCGCAGTTCTATCTTCGCTCGCGGAAGTCGTATGAGGGTGCGATCCGCTTCGGTCACGCCACCGACACGTACGACGCCACCGGCAAACCAACCTCCGAGCACGTCGTGCCCGTTCTCGATTCGGCGGCCCTGGGCAAAGCCTGCCAGGAAATGACCGGCCGCATCCTGCAGACCCCTCCGCCCTTCTCCGCCAAGCGCGTGGATGGCAAACGCGCTTACGAGCTGGCACGCCAGCACAAGCCCGTGGAGTTGAAGCCCGTGGAGGTGGAGATTTACGCCCTGGAGTTGCTGGGTGTTGAAGGCGAGGTTGTCCGGTTCGCTGTCGAGTGCTCGGGAGGAACCTACGTGCGCTCGCTGGCCCACGATCTCGGCCAGCGGATGGGATGCGGTGCATACCTGGCGGAGTTGCGGCGGACGGCGGTGGCAGAGTTCCAGCAGGAGCGCGCCGTGACGCTCGAACAGCTCAGCGCGGCGGTGCGCGAGGGAAAAGCCGAAGCGTGGCGAGTCTCGCTCGAGGCGTTGCTGCCCGATTGTCCTGAACTCGTCGTGCGCGGGCGTGAGGAGCAGAGCGTGATCCACGGCCACGCATTTCAACTGGCGCAAGCGCTCCGGTCCGGCCGCGGCGGCCTGCCGGGGCGGCTGGCTGCGGTGAAGACTCTCAAAATCCTCAATGGAGACCGCCGCTTGATCGCCATCGCGCGACACGTCTCTGGCGCCATCTACCATCCCGACTTGGTTCTGGCTTAGGCGCGGTTTTCCCAGCGTTCCAGGATGGCCCGCGCGGCATCGCGCGCGGCGTGCGGCCGGGCGAGCGCGCGGGCGTTGGCACGCAACCGCTCGAGTTCTCGGGGATTCTCCAAGAGCCGGGTCAGCGTTGGCGCCAGGTCCGCGGTACGGCGAATCCACAGCCCGGCCTTCCAATTCTCGATCCGCGCCGCGGTGCGCCGTTCGTTTCCAGGCAGCGGGTCGAAGGCCAGCATCGGCAGGCCGCACGCGAATCCTTCCATCAGGGTCGACCCCCCAGGTTTGCTGAGCAGGAGATCTGCCGCGACCATCCATTCGTGCATGTTCTCCACCCATCCGAGCGTTCGGAAGCGGGGATCGTGCGCGCACCGACGGCGGATCTCTTCTTCGAGCTCGCGATTCCTTCCCGCGACAAACACCGCTTGCAGCGGTTGCCGGACCTTTTGCAGCTCGTTGATGATGCGGGCGGGATTGCCGTGACCGCCGCCGCCGAAAAGCACCAGAACGATTGGCATTCCCGCTTCGAGCCCCAGGCGCTCGCGCGTCGACTCGCGCTCAGGCAGGGCTGCGAAAACGGGGTCAATGGGCAGGCCGCAGGGGAGAATCTTTTCGCCAGGCACGCCGGCGGCTTGAAGTTCCGCGGCCATCTCCCCCGGCACGCTCGGGTAGAAATCTATCTCCGGCTGCACCCAGGCGCGGTTGAAATCCATCAGCACGACGCCCACGAGGACATATCGGGCGCGGCCCTGGCGCCGGTGGAGGGCGGTGAGTTCCGCAATGCCGACTTCAGTCGCCACAACGATATCGGGATCGAACTCCTCGATGAATCGGAAAAGGGGCTTGGCCCCGGCGCGATAGAGCCATCCCGGCCCTGTCGAGCGGGACTGGTGCTGCTTACCTTCAATCCAACCCCAAAGCTCTGGCCAGTATTTGAGGGGAATCTCGTACGAGTCATAATAGGTCCGGAACCAGCGCGCGCAGTGGGCAAGGGCATTGGTGATTTTGACCGTCAGCTCAGGTCGAAGATCGAGGAGCGCCGCGCGCAGCGCTCGGGCCACCCGCTCGTGCGCCGCGCCGTGCGGAAGCATCAGGATGAGAACTCTCGGCTTCGTCATGATCGGAACTAGGTTACAGGGAACAGGTTGCGCGGTACAGGGGAAATGCCGCTGTCGGGCAAACCCATCTTTACATTTTTCCGGCGAAACTCTACCATCGCCATCGCGTTGAGTGACTCATGGACTTGCTGCTCCTCGGTCTGGGGATGGGGATTGTCGGGGGCTTGATTCCCAGCCCCCTGCACCTGATCGCGCTCACGCAAGTCGCCCTCAACCGCTGGCTGCGCGCCATTGTCATTCTGATTGGGCCACCACTCGTCATCGACGGCGTCTTGCTGCTGGTCACCTTCTTCTTCTATCAGTACGTGCCTCACAACCTGGCGCATTATGTAGCCTACCTGGGCGGGACGGCTCTTCTGGCCTTTGGGAGTTACTCGCTTCCCGTTCTTTGTGGGAAGCGTGCTAGGCTATTACGGCGCCGCAGTTTTCGCCACGTGGCTGATGGCCTGGGGCGCCGGGCTCCACAAGCAGTTCAAGAAGCGCCTGTTCCTGGTTGCCAACGCTCTGCTTGTTGTCCTCGGTATGTCCTACCTCGCCCGCGCCTATTTCGCTGGCTAAGCAAACTGGTGCGGTTCCGCTCCAGGCGGACTCCCTCGGGAGATCGCCCCACCTTTCGTTTGTCCGACGCCGCTCTTGACCGAAGTCAAGTTCTACAGTGAAATTTGTAAGTATCTGACATGAGTTAGGATAAACCTGGGTAACCTCTTCCTCGGATATTGCGTCTACTAGGGTGTGTAGAGGAAACGAAATAGGCTTGGGGTTGACAGAATGTCGGGGCTCACGATCAAAGGGCAAAGTGAGCAACGGCAAAAGAGAGGCAGGGAGGTGGGAAAACCATGCGGAAAATCAGACTATTGATCGTGGTTTTGGCTTTGGGTTTGGCAGTTCCAGCCGCCTTTGCGCGGACCGAGGACCCTTCGGCCCGGGTGACGGCGGAATTACAGGACAAGATCTACCACGCGAAAGTGTTTGACCATGGCACCGTTCAGGCCGCGTTCGACAACGGAGTTGCGACCCTGACCGGAACGGTGGACAACCTGGGGAGCA
This sequence comes from Terriglobia bacterium, assembly GCA_020072905.1. Classification (GTDB taxonomy): domain Bacteria; phylum Acidobacteriota; class Terriglobia; order UBA7540; family UBA7540; genus JAIQGB01. The sequence continues at coordinate 3,411 of JAIQGB010000206.1, forward strand.
AGCTCGACGCCGAGCGCGCCGCCCGGAAGGTGAACGGCGTAACGCAGGTGATCGACAACATCCGCGTTTCCGCGGACGACGTGACCCCGCACCAAATGCTCGACAAGGCGCGCCATCAGGTCGTTGTCTACTATGCCTACGGGATCTTCGACAACATAGCCCTGGAGGCGAAGGGTGACACGCTGGTGGTGACCGGGCAGGTGACCGAGCCCTTCAAGAAGGCGGATCTCGGCAACATTCTCGCTCGCGTGCGCGGGGTGGCAAACCTGGAGAACAACCTGGAAGTTCTCCCCTTGTCCACCTTCGACGATCAGTTGCGGGTTGCGCTGGCGCGGGCGATCTACGGCAGGACTGGGTTCGAGCTCTACGCCGTGCAGGCGAACCCGCCCATCCACATCATCGTGAAGAACGGCAACGTGACACTGGAAGGTGCCGTGGGTTCCAAGATGGACAGCACTCTGGCGGAAATGGCAGCTCGCAATGTCGGGCTGACCTTCTCCGTCACCAACAATCTGCGAGTTGATCGGGCTTAAGCGAGAGATATGCCTGCGGTGCTCGGGCCTGCGCTCCGACAACGGAGCGCAGGCCTTTTTTTCGGCTGCGCGAGGAGGGGAGCGCGCGCCGTCAAGGATTCACAAGGACCTTCACATCAAACGCCGGAACGCTTACTTCCGCCGGTTCGGATTGTCCCGTCAAGACATTCTGCAACGCTTGGCCGAGGCTGACGGTCTGTGGTTTGTCAGTGTAATTGAGCAGGAACAGGATTCTCTTCCCATCCTTTTCGCGCGCCGCCAACTCCACGCCCTCGGGCAAGCTCGGTCCCAGCGTCAGGCCGGCCGCCTCCGCGAGCGCCCCCACGAGCTTGGAGTAGGATTCGGACTTCGAGAGCTCGGTGCCCAGGTAAACAACGTGCCCCTGCCCGTATTGGTTGAAGCTGGCGCCGGGTTTTCCGGCGTAATACCCCTTGGTGTAGGTGGCAATGGATCCGGCGGTGGTCAGATCGAGGATATCGAACCAAATGCGGGCGGGATGGCGCTCGCCCTCACCATCTTCGAGTTCCTGCTCCTGGTTGGTCTGGGGATCAAAGTCGTGAATGGCGATGCCAGCCATTTCCGCCAGCGGCCCGGGAAGGGTTTGGTTGGTGACCACGTTATGTTCGTCTTTGACGCCCGAGCGGTAGCTGAGTACGAGTGTTCCGCCTTTCTTCACGAAATCCTCAAGCTTCGCAACCAAGGCCGGGTCCACGACGAATAGCGATGGGGCGACGATAACTTTGTAGGAGGTGAAGTCACTCTGCGGAAACACCACATTCACGCCCACACTCGCGCGCCGGAAGGCCGAGTAGTAGAGGCGCAATTGGCGGTTGTAGTCGAAGTCCTTGACGAGCGGCTGAATGTGGAACGCCCAGCGTGAATCCGGGGAAACGAGCAGCGCCACCGGCGAGACGGCCTTGGAACCCTTCAGCAAGCCGGTGATCTGTGCAAGCTCCTTTCCCATTTGTGAAACGGCCTGATAGCGCGCGTTCGGATAACTATCCTGGTCGAGCACGCCCTGCCAATACTGCTCGGTGCCGTAGCGCGAGGTCCGCCAGCGGAAGTAGCAGATGCCGTCCGCCCCATGGGCCACGGCCTGGTAAGCCCAGGCACGGTAGAGGCCCGGTGCCGCCTGGCGTCCCCAGAAGATGTCCCAGCCCGGCAGTCCACCTTGTTCTTCCATTACCATGAAGTTCTGGTTGTTCTTCGAGCCGCGCATCAGGTCGTGGCCGAGTCCCGTCCCGGCGTAGTCCGAATAATTCTCGCCGAACATCGGGTAATTATCCCAGGCGACGAAGTCGAGCGGCGCGTTGAGTTGGGAATAGTCCACGCCATCGTACATGCCCATATCGTTGTGCGTGATCGCCTTCCCCGGCGAGAGCTTGCGCAGAATCTCGGCCTGCAACTTGAGATAATCGCGCATCGCGTCGCTGTGGAATCGCCGGTGGTCGAGCGCGAGGCTTGGGTTGTGAGCCCCGCCAAGCGTATTCCAGGGCAGGGGAATCTCGGTCCAGGCGAGATAGGTGTGTCCCCAGAAGATCGTGCCCCAGGCCTTGTTTAGCGCCTCCAGCGTCTTGTACTTGGCGCGACACCACTTCTGGAACGCCGCGCGGCAATACGGGTCGTAGCAGATCGGATCACCAAGCTCGTTATCGATCTGCCAGCCGATGACACCGGGATGGTTCCTGTAATGGGTGGCCATCGCGCTCACGACGCGCCGCGTGGCGGCAAGGAAACTGGGGCTGTGCAAGCAGTAGTTGCGCCGCGAGCCGTAGCGGTAGCGGACGCCGTTTTCGTCCATGGCAGCGATGTCCGGGAATTTCGCGTAAAGCCAGGCGGGCGGGGAGGCCGTGGGCGTGCCGAGCACGGCTTTGATGCCATGGACATTCAAAACCTTCAGGGCGCGATCGAGCCAGGCGAAATCGAACTTGCCTTCGACCGGCTCCATCTTGACCCAGGCGAACTCCCCCAGACGCACGAAGTTGATGCCCGCGGCTTGCATCATCACGGCGTCTCTTTCCCACTGGACCTCGTCCCAGTGTTCGGGGTAATAGTCCACCCCATAGACGAATTTGCCGCCGTTCCAATCGATGAGATCGAAGCTTTTGGGGGGCGCTTGCGCCTGCGCGCTCGCGGCGCACAGGGTCAGAATGAAAGCGCTTACGAGAAGAGCCACCATCACTTCCACCCGGGTCTTCATGCGCGCTCCTTTCACGGAAACTATTGGCAGGATTTGGATCTTGAAATCAATGGGCTAACGCCCGGTCTGGTTTTCGGACGCGCAGATTATTCGCGCCCCTTCGACGGCTGTCAATGGAAAAGCCACGCTTCTCGCCCCGTGGACATTTTGTGCGTGTTCCGCCATGGGCCGTCCCTGACGTTCCGACGTTCGGCCACGCTGCGGACCATCCTCCGGGGATTCCATCGCGAGACCACTCCGAATTATCGTCCGCCCGTGAGAACGGTTGAGCGCACCCCGCGCCTGACCAGCGACTTCAGATCGGCGGCGAAGGCGGGAAGGCTCGAGTGAGGCAGGCATGCGAGCAGCGTGCGGCAGGAGAGCAGCGTTTCCTTGACCACCAGGTCGAAATCGTGGAAGTAGTAGTCGAACCGCTCCCACATTTCGGAGGGGCGGTCCTCGGTCCGGTCGGCGTAGCGGTAATCGCGCCGGAATTCGCGGTTCAGGATTTCCGCCGCGCGCCGCAGCATGCGCAAATGGAGTTGGAAGCGCAGTCTTGTGCGGAAGACCAGTTGATCGAACAGCTCGTGCATGCGGACGTAGTCCGCCATGACGCGGGATTTGAAGCGGTCCGCCGCGACGCCGCGCACGGGGATGACAGTGCGAGCGTTGCCGAGGTGCCGCGACATGGCGATGGAGAGCAAGCCGAGGATTTCCGCCAGGCGGTCCCACTCGGAGACCGAGAGCCGCACCAGGCGCCAGGCGATTTCCAGTTGCCCGGCGTCGCGCTCCTCGATGGCGTCGTTGAGCGAAATGCCCAGGATGGCCGCCTGGGTTTCGATTTCCAGCGCAATGGGCTGGTAGATCGCGTCTCGCTCGGGGCCCAGCTGGGCAAGACCGGCCATGCGCGGGGCATCGGTGGCATTCAAGCGAAGTATCCATCTCAGGATCGTTCCTAGCACAATCAAGGCGCCCGCGCCCAGAAGCCATTTCATATGCTTTCTACTATAGGGGACATTCATCGGCCGTTCAAGGCGGGACTTGAGCGGCCAGAAATACTGTCACGAGAGTGACTCTATTGATTTGAGGCTATATCACGGGAAGATTCCCGCGCGATCCAGGGTGCCGCCCGTGTCGGGGTGGAGGCGGGTCCTTCGTGCCGGGAGGCGAGGGGGGCATTACGCCACCCGCCGCTTCTTTCGCGGATTTAGCTTTTGTCAAATCCACGCCCCCGTGGTATCATGCTTGTGGACAAAAAAGGGAAAACTTGAGAGAAGTGAGGAGACTGGCGGATGCCACTGACCCAGGATTCCAAGACTAACCTGATCGAGCGCTTCAAGGTTCATCCCAAAGACACGGGCTCGCCTGAAGTGCAAATTGCCCTGTTGAGCGAGCGGATTACTTACATGAACGAGCACTTTCGTGTGCACCGCAAAGACCACGCCTCGCGGCGTGGCCTGCTCATCATGGTGGGCAAGCGGCGGCGCTTGCTCGAGTATTTGAAGAGAAGGAATCCCGACAGTTATCAGCAGGTCATCGAGAAGTTGGGCATCCGCAAATAGCCCCGTTGTGACCCTAGATTTCAGCAGTTTGGGCTCTGATCATCCAGAAAATCCCAGTGACCCCCCCGTGGATCGGGGCGGGTGCTGCGTTTGGGTGCGGCACCGGGCCGCTGTGGAAACCTCCTTTCCTTCGCAACTCGCCTTTTCCATCTCGCCATCAACCGCAACAGCCGCGCCAGGGCCTGGGGTAACGGGCGGAACGAGACCGTCCGGCAATGCCCCACACGGCCCCGTGCGCATGGGCAATACACATTGAATGGAGGATATAAATTGGAACAGATTAGCATTCCCCTGGGTGCCAGCACCCTCACAATCGAGTACGGAAGGATGGCCAAGCAGGCCAACGGCTCGGCCTATGTCCGCTTTGCAGACACGGTGGTTCTCGCCACCGCTTGCACGACGAATCCCCGCGAGGGCATCGATTTTTTCCCTCTGACGGTGGACTATCGCGAATACAACTACGCGGCGGGGAAAATCCCCGGCGGCTTCTTCAAGCGCGAAGGCCGTCCGACCGAAAAAGAAACGCTCACCAGCCGGGTGATCGACCGGCCGCTCCGTCCCATGTTCCCCGAGGGTTTTAATGACGAAACGCAGGTCATCGCCATGGTGCTTTCGGCGGACTCGGACAACAACCCGGACGTCATGGGCCTTGTGGCCGGCGCCGCGGCGCTCTACTTGTCCGACATTCCTTTCTATACGCCCGTCGCGGCAGTTCGCGTCGGCCTGGTGGAAGGGCGGCTGGTCACCAATCCGACCTATGCCGAGGTCAAGAACAGCCTGCTGAACTTGGTCGTGGCGGGCAGCGAAGACGCCATCGTTATGGTGGAGGCGGGAGCCCGCGAGGTCTCCGAGGAAACAGTTCTTGACGCCATCCAATACGGTCACGGCGAAATCCGCAAAATCATTGCCGCGGAGAAGGAGCTGTTCGCGCGGCTGGGGATCAAGAAGCGCGAGGTGACGCCTCCGGTGCGCGACGAGGCGCTCTACCAGGAGATCACGACGAAAGGTGAAGCGCAGCTCCACGAGGCGATGGATACATCGAAGTACATCAAGCAGGAAAGCCACCGCAAAATCGCCGAGCTGCGGAAATCGCTTGTGGAGAGCTATCCGGAAGAGGACGAAGAGAAGCGCCGCAACGCTGCCCATTACTTCGACGCGCTCGAGGAGCGGCTGTTCCGCGACGACGTTCTCTTGAAGCATCAGCGGGCCGACAAACGGGCCTTCGATCAGGTGCGGCAGATCACCTGCGAAGTTGGCCTGCTGCCGCGCACGCACGGCTCCGCGCTTTTCACGCGCGGCGAGACGCAGGCTCTGGTGACGGCCACGTTGGGGACGGGCGAAGACCAGCAACGCCTCGACGTGCTGGAAGGCGATTCCTTCAAGACCTTCATGCTCCATTACAATTTCCCGCCTTTCAGCGTCGGTGAGGTGAAGATGCTGCGCGGGCCGGGACGGCGCGAGATCGGGCACGGCGCGCTGGCGGAGCGGTCACTGATTTCCCTCTTACCTGACGCGCAGACATTTCCTTACACCATCCGCGTGGTTTCCGACATCCTGGAATCGAACGGCTCGTCGTCCATGGCCACCGTCTGCGGCGGCTGTCTGGCCCTGATGGATGCCGGAGTGCCCCTCAAGGCGCCCGTGGCGGGCATCGCCATGGGCTTGGTGAAGGAAGGCGACAAGTACGCAATCCTCACCGACATCGCCGGCGCCGAAGACCATTACGGCGACATGGACTTCAAAGTCGCGGGAACCAAGGACGGCATCACCGCCCTGCAGATGGATATTAAGATCACCGGCGTGACCCCGCAAATCATGGCCGAAGCGCTCCAGCAGGCGAAGGCGGGCCGTCTGCACGTGCTCGGCAAAATGCTGGAAGTTCTGCCTGAGCCTCGCACCGCCATCTCCGCCTACGCGCCGCACATCTACACGCTGCAGATCAACAAGCAGAAGATCGGCGAACTCATCGGCCCGGGCGGCAAGGTCATTCGCGGCATCGTCGAGCAGACGGGCGCCAAGATTGACGTGGAAGATGACGGCCGCGTGAACGTGGCCGCCGTGGACGAGTCCGCCGCCAACAAGGCTCTGAAGATGATCAGGGACCTGATGGCGGAAGCCGAGCTGGGGAAGACTTACCTCGGCAAGGTCGTGCGGCTGGTGGATTTCGGCGCCTTCGTCGAAATCTTTCCCGGCACCGACGGCCTGCTGCACATCAGCGAGATCGCCGAGCACCGCATCCGGGAAGTCCGCGACGAGCTGAAAGAAGGCGATCAGCTTCTCGTCAAGGTCATCTCCATCGACGGCAACAAGATCCGGTTGAGCCGCAAAGCCGTCCTGCGCGACCAGCGGCAAAAAGCCGGCGCCAAGCCCGAGCAGCACGACAGCGGGACCTAGCGTCATGTAATCGAAGAAAGTGACACACTCGATGGCCTGTCACCCTGAGCCCGTTCGCTTCGCTCAGGATTGACTCCGCGACGGGTCTCTGCATTTCTTTTCTTTGACAAAATGCGGGGATGCTTCGCTCAGCTCAGCATGACAGCGTGGCCCTGGCCTGTGTCACGCATTTCGGTTACGCGGCACTAACCGGGATGACTCCCTGGGGGCGAGGCGTTGCCTCGCCCGGGGTTTTACACGCGTTCTTTTCGCGAATCGAAAGGCACTATCTTGTAGGGGCAGGCCTTGTGCCTGCCCTTCTTTGTTCGGGGGCGAGATGGGCAAGCGAGCACCCACGGCACGGATTCTGTGCCGTGGGCT
>JAIQGB010000207.1 GCA_020072905.1 Terriglobia bacterium
AATTCGCTTTGAGGCCACGACCAATCGCTGGTTTGAAACTTTGGAGGACGTCTGGACCACCGTCCAGAAGACCACGCGCTCGTGGTCCCCCAACAAGATTCGTCGGCTCTGTAACATAACTTAATGCGTTCGTATTAGTTTCCCGGAGACTTGGCCAAAGCGTCAAGAACCTCAACGTATTTGTAGCCACTCGCGGTGAGGAAAAGGACGACGGTCTCGAGCCCGGAGAGGTGGCCGTCGGCGAGAAGCCGCCTGAGTGCGGCGAGCGCCGCTCCTCCTTCCGGCGAAGTGATCACTCCCTCCTCTTCTGCGAGTTCCCGGACCGCGGCGAGCATGGCGCCGTCCTCGACAGCCAGCGCACCGCCGCGGCTTTCGCGCAGAGCGCGCAACATCAGAAAATCGCCGATGGCTGAGGGTACGCGCAGCCCCGAAGCGATGGTTTCCGGGTCCAACCACTCCTCCGCTTGCAGAGCGCCCTGCGCGTAAGCCCGCACGATGGGAGCGCAGCCGCTCGCCTGCACGGCAAACATGCGCGGCCGCCGCTCGCCAATCCAGCCCAACTGCTGCATTTCCTCAAAGGCCTTCCACATACCGATCAATCCCGTGCCGCCGCCGGTGGGATAGATCATCGCGTCGGGAACCCGCCCGAGGAGCTGCTCCACGACTTCATAGGCCATGGTCTTCTTGCCTTCCAGGCGATAGGGTTCCCGCAGAGTCGAGCAGTCGAACCAATCTTTGGAAGTGGCGCGTTCCCGCAGGGCGCGCGCGCAGTCTTTGATGCTGCCAGGCACTAAGATAACCTCGGCGCCGAATAGGCGGCATTCCATGCGATTCACCAGCGGCGTCGCCTCCGGCATGAAGACGGTCGCCGCCAGGCCCGCCTGCGCCGCGTAGGCCGCCAGTGCTCCGCCGGCGTTGCCTGCCGAAGGAACGGCGAGCCGCTCCAGCCCTAGTTCCTTCGCCATACTCACGGCTACGGCGAGTCCGCGCGCCTTGAATGACCCGGTGGGATTGAGCGACTCGTCCTTCAAGTAAAGGCTCGCCATGCCGAGCTTTTCGCCCAGGCGGCGGGCGTGCAGGAGCGGCGTGCATCCTTCGCCCAAGGAGGTGATGCACGACTGATCCCTTACTGGCAGGACCTCTCGATAACGCCACAGGGTTGGAGGGCGGGCCGTCAATTGCTCCCGCCATCGCGCCGCGTCCAACCGCTTCAGGTCGTAGCGCACCCAGAGCGGAGAGCCGCAGGCACAGAGGTTGTAAACTCTCCCGGCTTCATACTGCTTTGCGCAGCGCGCACATTCAAGATGCGAAACGGCTGACATGCGTGGCAGTCTAACCGACGGCCGAACGAAGGGTCAACCAAACTCGCTCCGCCTCCGCGCTATGCTAGAATGGCGGCTCATGGCGATCCGTATTGTGGCGATTGATCTGGATGGCACGCTCCTGAACAGCCGTTCGGAAATCTCCCCCGCCAACCATCAGGCGCTGGCGGCCGCCACCCGCCGCGGCGTCCAGGTAGTCGTGGTCACGGGCCGCAGGTCGCATTCCGCGCAGAAGTACATCCAGCAAATCCCCTGCCCGGTGACGCTCATCTCTTCCAACGGCGCGCTGGTCACCCTCTCCACGGGCAAAGTGATTCATCGCAATTTCCTGCCTGGCAACGTCGCGCGGCGGGTGCTGGAAGCAAGCCGAGAGTATCGATCCTATGCAGCGCTGCTGTTCGATATCCCCGGCCGCGGACAAATCGTGATGCAACACGGCGCGCTTTCCGAGGGCCCTCTCGGATGGTATCTCGCCCAGAGCGCGGATTGCCTGGCGATGACCGAGAATTTGGAAGCGGCGCTCGCTACCGACCCCATTCAGGTGGTCTTCGGAGGCCCGCCGCCCGTCGTCGAGCCGATCGAACCGTTGCTGCGAGCGTCCTCAGCAGCTTCGGAGGTGCATCTGACTTGGACGAAATACCTCCGCCGCAATGTCTCCCTGCTCGACGTGATGAACCGCGGATGTTCGAAAGGAGCGGCGCTCGCCTTCTGGGCCCGGCATTGCGGAATCGACCCGAGCGAGGTGATGGCTATCGGCGACAACCATAACGACCTCGAGATGCTGCGCTTTGCCGCGCGCCCCGTTTTAATGGGCAACAGCAGCCCCGGCCTGGAAAACGAAGGCTTCTCCTTAACTCTTTCCAACGACCAGGACGGCGTTGCCCGAGCCATCGAGTCCTTCGTTTTGCAGTAGGAGCAATCCCCTGTCTTCTGTGTTCAGAGCACTGCACGAGTTTGTATCCGTTCTTAGGGCTGTTTGATGATTTCGGCGCCCGGGGGCGGAGTGAATTGGAAGAGCGTGGGGTTGAGCGCCACGTTCCGTTCGATGCGCTCGAAGCGAAACTCCATGCGGCTGCGATCCGTGTAGGAAACGACCAGCCTGCGGATGTCGAGGTTCGGCGTCACTTCCATCAGGACTTCGCTATAGGTTTCTTCACCGCGTTTGGGAATGGCCCTGAGCACGCGGTTTCCCGGCTGGGCGTCCAGCGCGCCGTCCGCGAATTCGATCTTTGCAAACACCTTGCGCAGGTTCAGGCGGGAGAGCAGCAGCCGAAAGGGCACGCGGATATCCTCGCTGGATTTGACCGGAGAACGCGTCACCTGGTTCTCATCGGGAATGTAAAGAATCAGGTCCTTGCCCGTGGCGAGGAAGAGCTTGGGCGAGGGCTCGCGGTAATCCCAGCGCATCAGGCCTCCGCGCGCAAAACTTACCGTGCCCGTTTCGACCCGCGTCCTCGCGCCCCACTCATACGTCTGAGTGAATTGCGCGCGCAGGGTTCGCACGTCGTGATAGCTGGATTCGAGCGCCTTTACGTAGCCGTCGATATCGGATGGCCCCGCCGCAGGCACCACAGAGGGCGAGAGAACGGTCACCACCAGCAGGGCGCCGATGCGGAGCGACGTGACCTTCCTGGCCCGCCTAACCCGCCCCTCAGTGTGTGGGTGAATTCGCACGGCTCCCCTTGGATTTGATCTGTGTGACGGCCGCCAGCGCTTCCGCGTTGGAGGGATCTGTCGCTAGGCCGGCCTGGTATTCGCGCAAGGCGTCGTCGCGCCGGCCGGCTTCCAGGTAGAGTCGCCCCAATTGAAAGCGCGCGACACTGTCGTAGGGATCAAGCGCGATGGCCCGCAGGAAGGCTTGCTCTGCGCGCGCGCCCTCGCCCCCGCGGAGGTAGACTCCGCCCAACCCGTCGTACCCTGTCCAGTTCGGCTCGCTCTCCACCGAATGAAGGAATTGCTCCTCCGCCTCCTGAAGCCGGCCGGCATCGCCATACAGCTTCCCCAGCTCGTTCCGCGCATCCGTCCTGAGCGGGGAGAGCGCCACGGCAGCGCGCAGCTGCAGCTCAGCTTTCTCCAATTCGCCCATCTTCCCATAGGCCATTCCAAGATTGAGATGCGGGTCGGTGTACAGGGGTTTGAGGCGCATCGCCCGCTGGAAATACTCCACCGCCTCGGGGTACCGTTCCTGCTTGGAGCGGAGCAGCCCGAGATTGTTCAGGATGATGGCATTGCGTGGCGCCAGTCGAAGCGCCTCCTGCCATTGGCGCTCCGCCGCCTCGACGTTGCCCTGCTTCCAGTACACCGTCCCGAGATTGTTGTGAATATGATAAGCGTCCGGCGAAGCCGCCAGCGTCTTGGTGTAGAGGGTGACATCGTCACTCCAATCGCGATTGCGCGTGACCACGCGCAGTATGAACAGCGCTCCCAGCAAGGCGAGAGCTCCCACCAATACGCGGCGCCACAGCACGCGCCGCTCCCGTATTTCCTGCCAGAGATAGCCCCATCCGCTGGCCAGCAACCAGCAGAAGCCCACGGAAGGAAGATAAAGGTAGCGCTCGGTGAAGACGTTGGCGGCCATCCAGCGCGGGTTGAGCACCGGCGCGAGCGTCACCAGCATCCAGAGAATGCCGAAGGAGGCAAGCCGTGCACGCCGCCAGAGCAGAACGAATAGCGCCACCAGGAAGGCCATCGCCACCAACCCCACCAGAACGCGCGGCTCGAGGACGCTCGTGCTCCGCTTGAACACATAGAAGGCGCAGAGTTCCACCGGCCAAAGCAGCTTGCCGCAATACTGCCCCACCAGCGCCGCCGCAGAAAGCACGCTCTGCTTCCAGGTGAGATCGGAAATCTGCAAAACGGGCGCCAGAGCTCCAAAGAACCGGACACGGAAAAACAAATAAACTCCCGCCAGCATCCAGAGAAGGTAGTAGCGTCCCAGCTTCTCGGACCAGGATGTTTCCGCGCGATCGTCGCGATAGCAATGCTCGTAGGCGGTTGCGAGCGCCGGCAAGGTGAGGGCCTGCTCTTTGGACATCAGGGCGAGAACGAATCCGCCCGCCATCGCCAACTGGGCAAGTGGCGAGCGCCGTCCCCCGGTTTGCGCCGTGCGCAGGAACAGCCAAAAGGTGAGGACGTAGAAAAAGGTCAGTTCCAGATCGGTAACCGCCGCCACCCAGGCTACCGATTCCGTGTGGACGGGATGGAGCGCAAACAGTCCCGCCGCCACGAAGGCTGCCGTTCGGTCTCGAAGCATCTCGACGGCGACCCGGAACACAAGCAGTACCACTAGGACGTGAAACAACAGGCTGACGAGGTGAAATGGGTAAGCGAGCGGCCCGAAGAGTTGGTAGCAGACCAGGTACCCGAACAGCATCAGAGGCCGATAGTAATTCGTGACGCCCTGCGCCCCGATGTAGGACCAGACCGTAGTCGTGAAGATCTCGCCGAGGTGGCGGAAGTTTTGGATGTAGGGATTGTTCAGGACCTGGGTATTGTCGTCGTAGGTGAAACCATTCAAAAGGATGTTCAAGTAAGGCAGGACCGCAAGGAGAGCCAGGGCGGCGAGAATCTCCCGGTTCGACAGACCCCCGAGCCCCCTGCCCCGGCCCGAGGGGTCCGGCACTTCCGCCGCCGCAACGCCTTCGTCCGGGCGGACCTTCATCAGCGCTCATCGGCCTTTCCCGAAGGATTCGCAGCGCGCGGCTTGAGACCCCACCGATCGAGAGCTCCCACCCACGCGCGCGGCAGGGCCAGCGAAACCGGGACTTCGCCGCAGCGTTTGAACAGCCAATTCGCCAGCAGAAAGCAAAGCGGCGCCAGCGCCAGCCCGGCGACAACATCAATCAAATAGTGGTAGCGCAGATACACCGTCGAGACCCACAGACTCAGGACCAGGGGGGCGAGGATCCAGAACAGGCGGCGCGAGTTCCGATACGCATAGAGCCAGACGATAAAGGAAATCCCCGCGTGCAGGCTGGGAAAGACGTCTCGCTTGATCCGCGCGAAATCCATGAAGTCAATCTGCCGGGTGACCACTCCGAGCGGCTGGCTCAAGGGTACGATGAACTGCTCGCGCAAGGTGTACATCGGGCCGATGGCCGGAACCAGCAGATACCCCAGCAGGCCGAAAAAGGTAATCACCAAAACGCCGGACATCATCTCCCGGAAGCGCTTCCGCGACCTCCGCATGTAGATGAAGCAGGCGACGATGGGGATGTTGAGGATGTGAAAGGTGTACGCGAATTCCATCCAGGCAGTCAGTGGCGGACTGACAAGGCGCTGCAACACGACGCTCGCCTGGAAGCCGAACAGTCTCTGGTCCAGGGCAATCAGGGCAGCGTCGCGGTCGCGCGTGACCAGCAGGTGAGTGGCGTCTCCCCAGAGCGAATAGTACATCATCAGGATGACGAGAAACGGAAACCAGTCCCGGAGGATCTCCCAGTAAGGATGCACGAATTTCCCGATTCCCGGCCCCTCGCTTGCGTCCGCCTTCCGGCTGACGACGAAGTAATGAACGATTTCCTTGGCGATCAGCAAGGTGACCGCGGGGATAATCACCAGGACGTCGGCGGGACTGACCTCCACCTGGCGAAATCCCTGGACGAGCATCCGGATGGAAAAAGTAATCAGGAAGAAGGTCAGGGCGACGAGGTCTTCGAGCCGCAACCGCAACGCCAGACGTCCGTCACTGAGCATAGAGGGCCTTCAAGGCTTCGAAACGCTGGCGGGCCTCGGGAGCGAATGAGAATTTTGAGGTCTGGGCGAGTACGGAGAGTGCTGCCGCTCGGTCCCCTTCCAGAAAATGCGCGTGCGCCAGGCCCTCGACAGCTACTCGCATGGTTGGAAACATTTGCAGAACTTCCAAGAACGTCCGCTCGGCCTCGGAAAACCTCTTCTGCGCCAGGAAGGTGTAGCCCTGCAACACGTAGGCAGCAGCGTACACGCGATTCTCGCGGATCATCTCCTGCGTGAGCGGGATCACCTTATCGTACTGCCCCAGAAAGTAGTAGGCCGTGGCGCAACTATACGCATCTTCTTCTTGCAACTCTCCCCGGCCTAGAGCCAGCAGGACGGGCTGGTCGGCCACCAGCGAAGAATACTGTTTTTGGGCGAACTTGGCGTCGGCAAGTACGTGCCAGTAACGAATCTCGTCGGGCCGGAGTTCGACGGCACGAAGCGCATTCTCATACGCTTTCGGCAGTTGAAATCTGGCCAGATTCTGCCGGCTGGTGTGAGCGTAATTTTCCGCCGCAATCGCCGTACCGACGGTTCGGGCGCCCTGGACCACGAGGGCGAGGATTGCCGCGTAGAGCGGGCCCCGGACCCACTTAAGCTGGTCCCGCGCGCCTTCGGCGCCCGAGCTCCGCAGGCCGCTAACCGCCTTTGCCGAGAGAAGACCGAGGAAGGCGAGGCCTAGAATCTCCATCGCCGTCCAGAAAACGAAGCGGGTCAGTTCCACTCATCCTTCTCTCTTAACGTCTATTGCAGCAACTGCAGATCGATCTTGCTCCCCGGGGCGAGCCCGGCAAGCCCGCCGGGGCCGACCTGGTACGGCGCCCCGGAAGGATCTCGGGGCTGAGCGTGGAGCAGTCCCGCCGCCACCAACTCGCGGAAACTTCGTGCGGGACGACCCGCCCGAGATCGGCAGTGCGCAGCATTCTGTGCGATGTGGTGTACGGAAATCTGGAAGGCCCGATCATAGATGATGGCGACTCAGCCAAGTGTCGCGGAAAGAAGATCGGAACTTGTTTCGCGTTTCGCGTGCCAACGCGTTATGGCAAGTATCTGAAAGATGCAGGATTTACGGCGATGGGGCTGGCCAACAACCATGCGATGGATTTTGGCCTGGAAGGGCGGGCCCGTACGCGGCAGGTATTGGATGCCATGCAGATTGCACACACCGGCGAAGTGGGTGACATTGCGCGGCTCACGGTGAAGGGCAGAAAGATAGCGATTATCGCTCTTGCCACGTATCAGGGGGCGTACAACTTTCTTGATCTGGATGAATCATTGCAGGCGATCCGCGCGCTGAAAGCGGAATCCGACCTGGTGATTGTGGGCTTCCACGGCGGAGCAGAAGGGGCGACGCACCAGCACGTTCTGGAAGGCGATGAAACTTTTCTGGGCGAAGATCGCGGCGATCTGCGCCGCTTTACTCATGCGGCAATTGATGCCGGCGCTGACCTGCTGCTGGGCTCCGGGCCGCACGTTGTCCGCGCGATGGAACTTTACAAAGGGAAGCTGATTGCTTACGCGTTGGGGAACTTCGCCACCTACGGGCCTTTCAATTTGAATGTGGAGAATGGATTGACGCTGGTGCTGGAGGCACATTTGGCTGCTGATGGAACATTCCTTCGGGGACAAGCCTACGCGGCGAAGCAAGAAAAACCGGGCGGGCCGAGGATGGATCCTGAAAACAAGATATTGCCGGTGTTGCGCTCTCTTTCTCATACAGA
>JAIQGB010000208.1 GCA_020072905.1 Terriglobia bacterium
GCGCCAGACGAGTTCGTGGCAGCCAGCAGCACGGGGTTGACGCCGATTTGGTGCCCGGCGGCCACCTGCAGGTTGCCGAAAAGGAGATTGCTGGCCGTATCGCTGCCGCTCAGAAAGCAGGCAATCCAGCCCAGGAATCCGCTCACGAGGGGGAACAAACCGCCCAGCCCGGCGAGAGCCGCGCCTAGCGTGTAAGCCATTCCCGAGTAGTTGTAGAGATAAGCCAGGGCCACGATCAGTCCCACAGTGAGACCAGGCTTGCGGAGCTGGAGGAGTGTCTTCCTGCCGGCGTTTATGAACGCTCTGATCGGAACGCGGAAGGCCGCGGCGGTAAGCAGAGTCGCCGTGAGTGCAGCAGTCCCGGCGGCAAGCGGCTGGAAATTGAAGATGGCCGCGTAGGGTTTCTGATAGAGGGAGATGAAGATGGCATTGTGGAGGCCCCGGACCGGGATCGGGATCTGGCCCCATTGAAATAGCTTGAGGTAAGTCCAGCCGATCATCACCACAGCGAGGATGACCCAAGGGGCCCAGGCAGCAAGAACCTCGCGCGCGGAAAGCCTCGCGCTCTCAGGCAGCGAAGATGCCGCGAGATGGTTCGCGCCGGCGGGCTTCCACACTTTGAGAAACGTTACCAGGGCGGCGATGGAGACGAGCGCCGCGATGATATCGGCGGCATAGGGCCCCCAGAAATTTGAGACGGTGAATTGCGCCAGGGCAAAGCTTGCCCCTCCGACCAATGCCGCTGGCCAGCTCTTCTTCAAACCTTTCTTCCCGGCGACGACCCAGACAATGTATCCGGGCAGCAGGAGCGAAAGGAAGGGCAGTTGCCGTCCCACCATCGCGGACAATTTCATTTGGTCGAGGCCGGTAACCCCGGCAAGCGCGACGATAGGAATCCCCAGGCTGCCGAAGGCGACCGGGGCGGTGTTGGCGATCAGCGAGACCGTCACGGCCTTTCGGGCGCTGAAGCCCAGGCCCATCAGAAGGAAGGAGGCGACGGCCACAGGCGCTCCGAAGCCCGCCATCCCTTCGAGCAATGCCCCGAAACAGAACGCCACGAGGATCGCCTGCAGGCACGGATCGCCGGAGGCGTGCTGGGCCATCCAACGGCGCAGAAGCTCGAACTGTCCGGTCTCGACGGAGAGGTTGTAGAGCCAAAGCGCGGTGAAAACGATCCACATAATGGGCCAGAGCGCAAAAATAAACCCGAAGCCGGCGCTCAGCGCCGCGAGCTTCAGGGGCATCCGCCAGATGAGCATGGCGAGCAGCGCCGCTGTGGCGAGTCCCCAGGCCGCCGAGAAGACTCCGGATCTCCGCAGGCCGCCCATCAGGATCAAGAGAACAGCCAGGGGTACACCCGCCGCGAGTGCGGACAGGAGCACCGAGCCAAGCGGGTTAAGAGGTTGAGGCCACATGAAAGAAAACGCTGAACGAGGAACGATGAACTGGAACCGACAAGGAAACGATGAACCCGAAACGATGAGCCCGGAACGGAGGAAGGCTCAATACCGCCTCTTCACCGTCTTGGCGGACGAGACAAAGATTGCGATCAGCTCTTCTGCTTCCTTACACAAGGCTTGCAGCTTGGATGGGTCGCCAATCTTCGCGTCGGTCAAGAGTTCGAGCCAGTACAACGTTTCTTCAAGCTCTTGAAGCCCGCTCTCGATTTTACTCACGAATTCGGCATTCGAACGCGCGCGCCTCGCTTCCCGGTACTGTGCTCCCACGGAAGTCCCGCTCCGAAGGACCTGTTTCCCCAGAACTTGTGCCTCAGTCGTTCGCGGCAGCGAGGAGTACAAACGGAGGACGCGGAGAGCGAATTCCCTGGTGCGAAGTCGAAGATCGTGTCTCTCTTCGTTCATCGTTCTGCATTCATCGTTCATCGTTCTGCAGTCAGTGGACCCGTTTCTCGTGCCCCGCCCAGTATTTCTCGCGCAGCACTTTCTTGAGAATCTTGCCCGTGCCGCCTTTGGGCAGGCTGGCGAGGAATTCAACGGATTTGGGGAGCTTGAAGCCGGCGAGGTGCTGCCGGCAATAGGCGAGCAGATCAGCTTCTGTGGCGGCTTGGCCAGACTTCAGGACGACGAGCGCTTTGGGCACCTCTCCCCACTGCTCATCGGGAACGGCGAGGACGGCGCATTCGAGCACGGCCGGGTGGCCGTAAATCACCCGCTCGATTTCCGCGGAGGCAATGTTCTCTCCGCCGCTCAGAATCATGTCCTTGGCGCGATCGACGATGAGGATGTAGCCCTCGTCATCGATGACGGCGAGATCGCCGGTGTGGAACCAGTCGTCGCGGATGGCCTGCGCGGTGTCTTTGGGCTGATTCCAGTAGCCCGCCATCACCACGTCGCTGCGCACGATGATTTCCCCGACCTCGCGCCCGTCCGGCTGAACGTCGCGGCCATCCAAATCCACGACGCGGATTTCCGTGCCGGCAATCGCATATCCCGCCGTGGCCTTTCGCCGGAGTTGTGCGTCCCCGGGCTGGTCGGCAAGGTGTTGTTTCATGTGCGCGATGGTCAGAACCGGCGAGGTTTCCGTCAGGCCATAGCCGCCCTTGGCGACGCAGCGGGCCATTTTCTCCTCGACCTGCCTCACCAGGGCTGTGTTGGTAGGCGCTCCACCCATCATCAGTTCCTGCACGCTGCTCAGGTCGTATTGGGCAAAGGTGGGATGGTTCAGCATGGCCACAAGCATCGAGGGGACCATCTGCAAGCGGGTGACGCGCTCACGATGTACAAGCTCCAGGACCGTCACCGCATCGAACCTGCGGATCATGACGTGCCGTCCGCCGGCCAGGGTGATCGTGTGCGGCGCGCCCCAACTGTTAACGTGGAAGAGCGGCACAGTGTAAAGGTGGACTTCCCGGTCGTCGCAGCGCAGCGCCGTGGTCACGTAGAACGCGTGCAGGTAGAGGTTGCGGTGCGTCAGCATCACGCCTTTGGGGTGAGCCGTAGTGCCGCTGGTGTAGAACAGCTCAGCGACGGAGTTCTCATCGATGCCGCGGTAGTCGATTTCCCGCGGCGACGCGGCGGCCAGGAGTTCGTCGTAGGTGGAGGCGTGAGCCCAGGACGCCGGCTTCCCGCGCAGCGCGACGAAGTGCTCGAGGGATTTGAGGTGAGGCCGCATTCCTTCCAGGAGCGGAATGAATTCCGGGTCAAAGCAGAGCAGGCGCGGTCCTGCGTCATTCAGGATGTAGGTCAATTCTTCGGCACCGAGGCGAATATTGAGGGGCAGAAGGATGGCGCCCATCTGCGGCACGCCGTAGTAGGCTTCGAGGAGGCGGTGACAATTGAAGCTGAGAAAGGCAACGCGGTCGCCCTTTGCAATTCCCAGCCGCAGCAAGGCATCCGAAAGGCGGTCACAGCGTTCGTTGAACTCCTGGTAAGTAAACCGCAGGTCTTCGCAGACGACTCCTTGCTTTCGGCCGAAGACTTGCGCGGCGTAGCGCTTGAGCCGGACAGGAGTGAGCGGAAGGAGCAAGGGTTACCTCACCATTGGCGCCTCTCGACTCGCGGCCGCTCGGCACGACTCATGGCCTTCACTTCGATGGCGGGGTGTTTGAGCCCGCGCAACTCCTCGATGTTTGCGCAGATCTTGAGCACCGCGTCGGCAATGTCGTCCGTATCTTTGCGGCTGCCGAGGAAGAGGTGGTGCGGCAGCCAGACGGACTCCTCGTAGGCCGCGCGCTCGCTGACGGGGCAGTGGAAGCTGCTCTTCAGGTCGAGAGGGGTCTCGCGGCCCCAACTGAGCGCGGGCCATTCCTTTGGATCGACCGGGAAGAGCGCGCTTTTGTAGACGGGCTCGTAGAACAGGCCATCGCAGGGCACGCCTTCTGTCTGGAGTGCGCCCAGGAAGGCGGCGCGGGGAATCCCGCCGAAGTGTTCCGGCGAATACTTGAAGACATACTGGTAGGCGGCAACGCGCGTTTGGCGCTTGTCGCGCTCGAGGAAGCCGAGCCCCGGCGTTTCACGGATGCGCTTCTCGAAGTGGTCCATATTGGCTTGGCGGACCTTGGCTTGCTGTGGCAGACGGGCGAGCTGGGCCTCCAGAATGACCGCCTGCAGATCGGAGATGCGATAGTTGAATCCGATCAGCCGGTTCCGGTATTTGTCCGTCGCGCTCGCCCGGCCGCAATTCATGAAGGACTGGGCGCGCTCGTGATATTCCAGGCTGCTGGTGATGACTCCGCCGCCTTCCCCGGAAGTCATGAGCTTGCTGGACTGGAAGCTGAAGCAGCCGATGTCACCGATCGCGCCCGCGCCCTTGTTGCGCCACTTTCCGCCGTGGGCGTGTGCGCAGTCTTCAATGACGGCGAGATTGTGCGCGCGCGCGATGCGCAGGATTTCATCCATGTCCGCGAAGCGCATGGCGAGATGGACGGGCAAGATCGCCCGCGTGCGCGGCGTGAGGGCTGGCGCGATGAGCCTCGCGTCCAGGCAATAGGTCTTGGGATCGACGTCTACAAAGACCGGCACGGCATTGAGGAGCAGAATCGGACCCACCGTTCCCTCCCACGTGTAGGCGGGAACGATCACTTCATCGCCGGGCTGGATGCCAATCGCCCGCAGGGCGATCTCAATGGCAATCGTGCCGTTGGCGACGGCCAGGCCGTACTTGGCGCCGTGGAAGCGCGCGAACTTCTGCGCAAACGAACTGGCATACTTGTTGGGGAAAGGAAATCCTCCCCAGTTGCGGCTGGTGAGGACTTTTAACAGACCCTGGCGTTCTTTTTGCGTGTAAATCGGCCAGGCTGTAAAAGGTTTCTTGCGTACCGGCTTTCCACCGCTGATGGCGAGTTTGCCCATGGAATCCTCCCTGCTCCGAGACGTGGCGTATGGTGCCCTCGTGTGAGGTGCACCATGATAGCCTGTGGCGACCGCAAGTCAAGGCAAGCGCCGGCTAATGCGGATGACGGCTCGCGGGTTTCAGCTCACCGACGATGAACCAGTAAGCCAGCAGCCCCGCGAGGAGTACGAGGGCAGCAAGCGCAAAGGCTGGCGCGTAGGAGCCTGTCCGGGTGATGAGAAGTCCGGTGAGAAGAGGAGCCAGGACTCCGCCTATGTTGCCGGCGAAATTCTCCATGCCCGTCCACACACCCACCTCCTCAGGCGGGGCACAGCACTGCAGAATCACGATGAGGTTCCCCGTCGCCAGGCCCACCAAGGACGCGCCAATTACGAAAATGATGGCGGAGGTTGCGCTCTCGACATGCGAGGCCGGAATGAGGAACAGGCCCGCCAGGAAAGCGAGAGTGACGATGCCTTTCCGCGTACGAGTTTCGTTCCAACCGAGGCGGATGAGCTGATCCGCAACCCAGCCGCCGATAGGTTCGCTGACTCCGAAGACAAAAAAGGGAAGGGCGGAGTAGATTCCCGCCCGCAATACCGTCAAGTGACGGACCGTGACGAGATAGTCGGGCAACCAGGTGACCAGCAGGTACCAGTAATAATCAAAGCAGAAGAACCCCAGACAAATCCCCAGCAGATCGCGGTTGAAGGTGAGGGCAGGGAACCGCCGCCGGGAGGGATCGGAAGCCGGGGCCTGGGAATTCGCGCGATTGCCCCGCACCCGGGGCGGGAAGACCAGAAGCCAGGGAATCAGCCAAAAAAGGGCGGCGAAGCCCACCAGGAGGAACGTTCGCCGCCATCCGTAGAGAACCAGGAGCCAGGGAACGAGGATGCCGCCAAGAACCAATCCGATACGCGTGCCGAAATCGAACACTCCGCAGGGAAGGCCGCGTTCGTGGGAACGGAACAGCAGGCTGACGATTTTTGTCCCGCCGGGAAGATAAATCGATTCTCCAATCCCCAGCATGATTCGAAAAAGGATCAGCACTCCTAGGCTTCCCGCGAAGCCGGTCAGTCCCTGGGCGAGACACCAGAAGGCGAACGTGCCGGCGTAGAGCCAACGGAGGCTGAAGCGGTCCGCGCACCAGCCGATGGGGACTTGCATCAGCGCATAGGACCAGAAAAAAGCGGACAGCAACACGCCCTTGCTGGTGGGATTAAGCCCAAGATCCTTGGAGATGAGCGGCAACGCCATGGAGATCGTGGCGCGGTCCAGGTAGTTGACCATGGAGGCGATGAAGAGCAGACCGACGATCCACCAGCGGCGCGAATTCGACACCGGAATCACGAATTCCTTCGGCGGCACGTAGTCGGTTTTCGGTGAGGTTCTCCAATTCACGTTCGGTTCCCCGATCAGGAGGTTCGGGGAGCATACTTCATCAGGCGGAAAGGTCAAGAGGAGTTCACTTCGACGGAGTGGAGTCTCTTCCCTGTGGTGGGCGATTCCGCTAAACTCTGGGTGCCATCACGATCAGTGCGCAAGGGCGAATAACTGTCAATCGATACCCATGCGGAGGAGGATAACAATGAAGAAGACAATTCTGCTCGCCATGCTGTTTGCTGCCGCGATCGGGGTCGCCAGCGCGCAGGAGCCTCGACTGGAGGATTTGCACGACCAGACGATTCTGGTTTTCACGCCGCATCCCGATGATGACGTGTTTGGTGCGGGGGGGACGATCGCGCTGCTGAACCGCAATCACAACAAGGTCTACATCGTGATCTACACCAATGACGACAAGGGTTCCTACGACCTCGAAATGGACTCCCAGCGTCTGGCACGGATTCGCAAGGCGGAGGAAGAAGTCTCGGAGGGACTGCTGGGGACTCCCACGGAAAACATCTCCTGGATGGGCTATGACGACGGGATGCTGGAATATGCGCCGCAGCCGAAGCTGGTGGAAGAAGCCACGGCCATCATCCGTCGTGTCCGTCCGGACGTTCTCCTCAGCGTCGATCCGGGCGAATGGTATGAGCGCTGGCATAAAACGGATCACCGGATGGCAGCTTTCAACACCGTCGACGCCGTACGCGCGGCGGAATTCTGGCTTTACTTCCCCAACCAGCGCCTTGAGCAAGGCCTGCAGCCTTACCGCGTGCCCGTGATGTATTTCTTTTATCCCTCGCCACAGGAAGCCAATTACTGGGTCAACATTGACAGCGTCTTTGATCTCAAAGTGGAAGCGGCCACGAAGCAGGTCAGCCAGTTCGATCCGGCGGTCGAGAAATATCGCCCGGACTGGGAGCCGGCTGCGCTGGCAGGCGTCAAGGAGGAATTCAAGAAGCAGCATCCCATGAAGGACGGGCACTACGTGGAGGCTTTCCGGCGGGCGACGGGATTTATTCAATACTGATGCCAGGCGGTTGGCGGAGGGGTTGTCTTTTTCGTGCTTCGGCTGGAATCGAAAGCGCGCCGCACAGACGGACTGAAATCAAAGGTCCGTCGCGAGAGCATTTTGGGCCCTGCGGTCGAGACGATAAGCTCAACCTAATGAGAGCGCTCTCACACTCCGCGCATATCGCGCAGGGGCTGCCCCAAGGACAGAAGTTAATTCTTGGTTAATTGTTCCGAAATCTCTTGACATCGCCGCATCGCAAGAGTAACTTTTTGTCGTGAGCAGCAACGAGACAAGGCGCAAGCGGCTTCTGCTCTTTATCGTGGTCGGCGGCGTGATGCTGGTCGCCCCCAGCTTAACGATTGCGTCCGAAGCAAAAACCTATCCCTCAGCCCAATCACTGCAAACCGCGAGCTCCCAAAGTTACGTTCCTGGCGATACCATTTACAGAATAGGTTCACCTGCGCGCCGCAAGCAATCACTGGTCGCGGACCTCACTCCGGACTCATTCGGGACAAGTTCTGGGAACTACCTCGAACTCTACCTCTGCGGAAGGTCCTGCTCAGACACCCACGCTTCCTCTGCCC
>JAIQGB010000209.1 GCA_020072905.1 Terriglobia bacterium
GCTTTATTGCACGCATCGATCGCCGCGGTTACTTCCGGCCGGATATCGGGAGTGAGCGGAAAACCGGCGGTCAGCATGACCACGATCTTGCGGCCCGGCACGCCGGAAAGATTTTTCGCCAGGCTGCGCAATGCCAGCACGACGGTCCGCGCGCCAAAGTCGGCCTCGGCGGTGTTCAGCCCCCCCGAACCGAGGTCCACCGGGTCGGCGTTCGGATTCACCGCCGATGTCTTAATGCCCGTCACCACCTGCTTCAGGCGTTCCGCATCGGTCGTGAAGTTCTGCGCGATCCGCAGAGAGCCGCCGAAATTGATGATGGCCATCAGATGGTCGGGGCCGGCGTTGGCCTCGATGAACTTGGCCGGAATGTTGAGCCAGGCGTCCGTGGAATGGTTGACGTTGAGCTCGACAGGACGCCGAGAGAAATCAACGTCGAAGGCAAGCGCCCACCGTTCTGGAGGGACAAACGCGTTGGTCAAAGCGTTGATTGCGAGTTGCATCAGGTCGGCCAAATCCAACGTGTCGGGAAATGAAGCATGATACCTTTCACCCTGCAGGGCTTTCTCGCTTGGTATGTGCCTTAGCCGCGCGGCGTCTTCTGGTCTTAGTGGGGCCAGCGCAATCTCGCTAGTCGCAGCGATAGTCGTGACGCCGTCCGCCCCATGCGCCGCAGACAATGCTTGAGAACCCACAACCAGGCCAGCGACTGACTTCTTCACGAATTCGCGACGATCCATTCGCTTTCTCCTTTCTCCCTGAGTTGGAGTGCCATGAGTCTTTCTACTGCACCCCCCCATTGCTACTCGCAGCTGGCCTACAGACGATGGGTAGGTCGGATAGGAGCGCCGGCGCATCCACGAGCTCCAACGCGCCAGGAACTGCAGCGGAACAATCCGGTTAGGCATGTGGGATCCCGACCGCAAGAAAGTCGGAGGAGTCGGCGAAGCAGGTGAGACCCCGGATCCGAGCGATTGGTGCTCTGCAACCATCAAAAGCACTGCGACAAGTGTTGTTAATATCGCTGTCTTGTTGCGGCTGATAAACTGAACCTCAGCTGTGCAGAAGTCAAGCGCAAAGATAGCCGTGGTTCGAAGGTGGGCAAACCCGGATCCGACCTACCTAACTGGAAGGGGGGCCTTGGGCGAAAGCACTGAATCTCTCCGTGCAGCCTAAGAGGTCTCTCCTCTGCTCAGATCGAAAGCTTGTAATCGTATCAGATTAAAACAAGTACTCTATTCTCCTGGGTAGTCTCGGGCCGTAGGACCAAGACGTTGCGATGAATCGCATGAGAAGCCACAAGCCGCGCCCTCACCGTCACACAGACTGCCGGTATGACGGTCCGTTGAATGGCTTAAACGCGCGAAAGGGGTTGACGGCCAAGGATTGTCGGGCTAAGATGCTCGACATTACTGGTACGGTGTTGTTAATAATGCAACACAGAAAGTGCCCTACAGCCCGCAGCGGATCAGCGGCCAGAAGTCAGTGCCCCGCGCGGGGATCCTCGGCGGGACGCGGCCATCTTACTCTCAGGTGGCTGTCGGGCCAGCCAGCCTGGGCGTGGAGTAGGAACCCCTGTGAAGAGGTCGTTGCCGGGGGCGTTCGCTGTTCGCTCCTGGTGTTGGTCATGGGGCTCTTGCTCGGCCCTTCCTGCCCATGCCTAGCCGCCCAAGCTGGTCAGCCTTCTGCGCAGGAATTCATCTCGGGCGGCCAAAAAGCAATGGCCAAAGGGGACTGGAGAGCTGCAGAAGAGGCCTTTGAGCGGGCTCTTCACCTCGAACCCCGTTCGGCCAGTCTCCACGCCGATCTGGGGTCCGCGCAAACACGGCTCGGACAGCTCCAGGATGCCGAGAAGTCGTTTGCCGAGGCGATCCGCCTACAGCCCCAGCAACCCTCATTCCGGATGGGCCTAGCGGAGGTCTACCTGCGCCAGTCGCGACTCGATGCAGCCGCCAAGGAGTACACCTCGCTAATCAATCTTGATCCCACGAGCTTTGACGCGCACTACAACCTGGGGCTGGTTTTCCTGAGGCAGAGGCGGTGCCGCCAAGCGATTGCACAATTGGAACACGCAGACGAGCTTTCTTCTTCCCTCCCGGAAGTCGCGGTCAACCTCGTCGATGCGTATTCCTGTATAGGCGACGTCGCAGCGGCAACAAAGACCGCCGAACACGCAAGGCGACAGTGGGGCGACTCGCCCAAGGTGCTGTACAGCCTTGGCCTCGCGCTGTTCAGAAATGGCTCCTACGAATCGGCAAACGAGGTTCTTGCGCGAGCTTGGGAGCTGCTTCCGAGTGAGACTGAGATCGGCCTGCAACTGGTCCGGTGCCAGTTGGCCCTCCGCTCCTTTCGCGAAGCCCTGACCTCGCTGCTGAGCATCCGTACAAAGACACCGCCCACCGACGAAACCGAGCTTCTCCTGGGTTTCTCCTACCTCGGACTCGGCGACGGCGATTCCGCAGTTCAGGCTTTTCGCCAGGCAGTGAAGCTCAACCCCCGCAGTGCTCCCGCCCAGCTAGCGCTCGGCAGACAACTGTTTCAAAAGGCGGACCTAGAAGATTCCATCTCCCATCTGCGAGAAGCCCACCGTCTGGCTCCCGATGACATTGCAGCTGTGACGAGCCTTGCCCAAGTCCTAGTCAAGGGCGAGCGGTTCAAAGAGGCCATTGAACTCCTGGAAGGCCCCGACGGAGACCCCTCGGTATCACCTGAGATTCTCTCCTTGCTCGGAGTCGCCTATGCCAGCCTTGGGCGCTTCTCTCAGGCAGTCCCAATGCTCGAGATGCTTACGCGCCGCGAACCTGAAAATGACCGAGCGTACTTTCTTCTGGGGTATGCCCGTGCCGAGCTCGGACAGGGAGAGGCCGCCCTTTCGGCCTACGAGACTGCCATCCGCCTGAACCCAGGGGCAGGGGTTTACTACAATTACTGCGCGTCGGTGCTTGAACGTCAGGGTAGACTCAGCCAAGCGGCAGAAAACCTCCAAAAGTCACTCTCGCTTCAACCGAATTCACCTCTCGCTCATTACGGCCTAGGAAGGGTCCTCACCCAGGTGGGAAAGTACCAAGAGGCCATCGCACATTTGCAGGAGTCGATTGTGGCTGGCCAGCCCCCGGCGCGAGCCTA
The DNA here is from genome assembly GCA_020072905.1 of Terriglobia bacterium. Classification (GTDB taxonomy): domain Bacteria; phylum Acidobacteriota; class Terriglobia; order UBA7540; family UBA7540; genus JAIQGB01. The sequence goes on from JAIQGB010000209.1 coordinate 3,124, forward strand.
CTACTTGCTCGCCACGTGCTACGCCCGACTTGGGAACTCTGCCCTGGCCGAAGAGTACCGCGGCAAATTCGCTGCAATGGCAACGCAGAATCACCGAGAAGAGTACATTAACCTCTCGGGTGATGTCGAAGCGCGTTCCTTCGGACGATCCCAGTTCGCGCTGCCGCCGAGCGCCCATTCACTTCCTTGAGGATCGTAGGCCAGGAGCCTGCATTGCTGCGCACACGATCTCCGGCATTTGACGATAGGAGTCCCACACCCACTTTCACGAAGCAGGCCATCGGTCACGTGGAGCGTTTCGGCGAGGACGCATCTCGGTCCACGCCTATGAAACCAACGAAAGGTTGTGGTCGTGGAGTTCTTGTCAAGGCGGTACGAATCGCGAAAGCCCTACGCGGGCGAACTGGCGAAGCGCGCGGGAAGGTGTCGAGTCATGAGGACGTTCAGCGTTCTCGATCGCAGGTTCATTAAGGAGTTTCTGAGCAGACCCATGAGGTTGTGCCAGTTTCAGTTGGGGTGATGTAGCATGGGGCAAACGAAAGCCACACCGAGTTACTTGAGCAATAGCCGGCCCGACTTTACGCCTTTCGAAGTCGACTGCGGGAGAATCCCTGCCTATCGGTTTCGTGGGAATCTTCGGACCCTGACGGAAGCGGGAGGGATCGACGCAGCGACCGCGATCCATCTCCTGGAAGACATGCTCATGGTCCGCGAGATGGAAGAGATGATCGTCAAGCTGCGCTCGGGCGCCTACGAACCGCTTGCCGGATTCAATTATCGCGGCCCCACACATGTCTCGATCGGCCAGGAAGCGGCTTCGGTGGGAGCGGCGAGCGCGCTGGAATCAAATGACTACATCACCAGTACGCACCGTGGCCACGGCGACAGTGTAGCCCGCGGTTGCCACGCTATCCGCACCCTGTCGGATGAACGTCTGCGCAAGCGCGTGCCCCATTCGAAGGCGGCATCCTGTGAGGAGCTTCTGGAAGATGCTCTTGAAGACCACCTCTTCCGCACCCTTGCGGAGCTCTTTGGCAAGGAGGAGGGCTATTGCAAGGGCCGTGGCGGCAGCATGCACATCGCGGATTTCAGTGTGGGGCACCTGGGCGCCAATGCCATCGTCGGCGGAAGTGTGCCGATCGCCACGGGTGCCGCGCTGGGCTGCCGCTATCTGCGCAACGGCGCGGTCGTGTGCTGTTTCGCGGGGGACGGTGCCTTCGCCAACGGTGTGGTGCTCGAATCGTTGAACTTCGCAGCGCAATGCCAATTCACGAACGAAATCGCGGGAAAACACTGCTTCGGAGTGCCCATCATCTTCTTTGTTCTTAACAATCACTATGCAATGACCGGGCGGTCAGACACGGAAGTCCTGGGAATCCAGCACTTGGTGCGCCGGGCGGCGGGCTTTGCGGACAACAACATGCATGCCGAGATCGTGAATGGCATGGATGTCCTGGCGGTGCGCGATGCCACGCTCCGGGCAGCAGCCTTATGTCGCCGCGGGCAAGGACCAGTCTTCCTCGACGTAAACACTTACCGGTACTATGGACATTCCTTGAGCGATCCGCGCAACGAATACCGGACACGAGAAGAGGAGGCGGCCTGGAAAGCGGTCGATCCCATTCTCACCTTTCGAGGCCAATTACTGGAGAACGACGTTTTGAACAAAGAGGCACTTGCAGCGCTGGAGACCCGGGTTCGAGAACGAAACGCGCGAGCCGCTGTGCGTGCGGCGGAGGCGGCCGATCCGGACTCTGCAGACGTTGTCAAGTATATCTATACGGACACCTCGGCTGAACCGGTGCCTTCAGACTTTCGGAGAGTAGAGATCCTCGAGCCTCCGCCGGTCATCAAGCGCGTTGAGGGTCAGATCACCTATCGTGATGCCATCAAGGAAGCCCTGATCGAAGAAATGAAGCGCGACGCCCGAGTGATCTTCTATGGCGAAGACGTGGCCGAATACGGGGGCGCCTTCAAGTTGAGCAAGGGTCTGTTGGAAACGTTTGGTCGCGACCGGGTTTTCAATACGCCGATCTCGGAGGCGGCGATTTGCGGTACGGCAGTCGGTGCCGCCATGATTGGGCTGAGGCCGGTCGTTGAGCTCATGTATATGGATTTCGCCTTGATGGCCGGAGATCAAATCTGCAACCAAGCCGCCAAGTGGCATTACATGTCAGGTGCCCAGGTGGACGTGCCGCTGGTGATTCGAGCCTCCGTCGGTGGCGGCAAAGGGTACGGAGGGCAGCATTCGCAGACCCTCGAGTCCATCATGACCCACATTCCAGGCCTGTACGTCGTCTATCCCTCCACCCCTTATGATGCCAAGGGCATGATGAAATCCGCCATCCGGGACAACAATCCCATCATCTTCGTCGAGTCCCAGCTACTCTACGGTGAGAAGGGCGTCGTACCCGGGGAGGAATACCTGGTGCCCCTGGGAGTCGCCGATGTCAAACGCTCCGGCAACGACCTTACGATTGTGGCATGGGGCCCGGCGGTTCTGGACTCCCTGAAGGCTGCCGACCGTCTCGAGACTGAGTCGGGCGCCAGCGTGGAGGTCGTCGATCTGAGAAGTCTGGTGCCCCTGGACATCGAGACCGTGCTGCGCTCGGTGCAGAAGACGGGGCGTTGCGTGGTGGTAAGCCAAGCCGTGCAAGTCGGCAGCTACACGGGCGAGGTGGCTTCGAGGATTCAATATGAGGTCTTCGACTACCTCGACGCGCCTGTTGCACGTGTCGGCGCAAAGAACGGCATCGCGCCCCAGTCTCACGTCCTGGAAGCGACGTTTCTGCCCACCGCTGAGGACATCCTCGCGGCGGCAAGGTCTCTCCTCTGAGGAAGAATCAGCAAATGACTCGAGCGGTTACCATGCCGAAGCTTGGCCAGTCCGAAGAATCTGGCACGATCGTCCAATGGCGCAAGCAAGAAGGCGACGCGGTCGCCAAGGGCGACATTCTCTTCGAGATTGAAACCGATAAGGCGCTCCTCGAGGTGGAGAGCTTTTTCGAGGGCACCCTCCTCAAGATTCTGGTACGAGAAGGTCAGACGGTTCCTGTCCAGGCGGTGGTCGGATACATCGGCCAACCCGGCGAACGCGTCCCGGAGACGACCACCCCTTCCCCCGTGGCGCCAACGCAACCACACGTCACTCCCTCGACAACGGGCGCCCCGCAGGCGATGGCGGCCTCAGCGCACGAACTGTCGCCGCTGCGAACGCACCGGATGGTCCCGACTGAAGCCGGCACACAGCCAAGCATCCAGCCTGCGTCAGCTCCATCTGCACCGCAGGTGAGGGGACCGGCAGTGTTCGCAATCACTCCCCGTGCCGCGCGCCTGGCGAGAGAGAATGGCGTTGACCCTCGGCGCGTTCAAGGTACGGGCCCAAACGGGCGTGTTCTCGAGAGAGATGTGAAAGCGTACCTTGTGGCGCAAGGATATGATCGGTTAAGGATCACGCCTGCTGCCAGAAAGCTCGCGTTGGAGCGGAAACTCGACTTGTCGGCATTGCGAGACCAGGGCGAATCGAAGCGAATAACCGCTGAAGATGTCCGGAACGCCCTCGCCGAACGGCCCCAGCCGCTGACCCGCATGCGGCAGATCATCGCAGACCGGCTCACCCGGAGCTACACCACCACACCGCACTTCTTCACGACGGTTTCCGTGGATATGAGTGATCTGGTCGAGTATCGGCTTCAGTTGAAGTCGCAGGGATTGCCCTACACGGTGACGGACTTCTTGGTGAAGGCCGTGGCTCTGGCGCTGAAGGAGTTCCCTGCGGTGAACAGCGCCACGGACGGAAAAAACGCGTGGTGGCACGGCCGGGTCCACCTGGGTCTGGCGGTGGCTCTCGACGAAGGCCTGGTGGTTCCTGTGATACGAGACGCGGACCGGCTAACTCTAGCCGAGATCCACGAGCGCGCAACGGAGCTGACCGCCAAGGCCCGCGCCGGAAAGCTTACCCCGCAGGAAATGTCCGGAAGCACATTCACCCTATCCAACATGGGCATGCTCGATGTAGAGAACTTCACGGCGATCATCAATCCCGGCGAGGGGGCCATCCTGGCGGTGTCGAGCATACTGAGAAAGCCTGCCGCCCTGGACGACAAGGTGACGATTCGTTCCATCATGAAGATGACGCTCTCTGCTGATCACCGCCTGATCGATGGCGCAACGGCGGCCAAGTTCGTCAATGGAGTCAAGCACAGACTCGAGGAGACATCGTTGTGGAAACGTTTGGTTTAGTCGTGATTGGCGCTGGCCCGGGGGGCTACCCTGCGGCCATTCGCGCGGCACAACTCGGAGCCTCGGTAGCCCTCGTGGAAATCTTCTTGGGGGTGCTGGCGGGAAACTTTTTGGGCTTTCATTCGGCTCCCTGGATCGACGTCCTGGCCGCCTTCGGCTCCATGATGCTGACCTTCCTGGCCGGGGCCGAAATCGATCCCGCCTCCTTCAAGAAGCACCTCAAGCCCAGCCTGGTGATCGGCTTCGTTTCTTTCCTCTTCCCTTTCCTGGGAGCCATGGCCTTCGCCTATTACGTCACCGGCTGGGACCTGCAATCCGCCGAGATAGCCGGCATCGCC
>JAIQGB010000210.1 GCA_020072905.1 Terriglobia bacterium
TCCTGATTATGAACGTCGCCGTGGGTGGCAGCTGGCCGGGGAATCCCGATGGCACCACCGTCTTCCCGCAAACCATGCTGGTGGACTACGTCCGCGTGTACAAGCGCGGGCAGTAGACGCATCAGAATGCAACCCTTGGGAATGAGATTGGAGGCAATCACGGCTTGAAGCAGGGAAGAGGTGAAGATATACTGGCGCAAGGTGGGTTCACGATGACGCCCGAAGGTTTTACGGAGCTTATTTCTCAACTTTCTCCGGAAGAACAGGCAGCGGTACACCAGTTCGTCAAATACCTGCGCAACCGAAGGACGGCGCCCGCCGAGAACTCTTTCCTGGCCGCCGTTGACGAATTCATCGCCACGCACCCCGAACTGCTTCGCCGTCTCGCCCAGTGACCACTTATCCTTCCGCCAACGAAGCCCTTAGGGACAATGGACTACGTCATTAACGGCATGAGGCCCGGCGACTGGGAGCAGGTTCGCGCGATCTACCTGGAAGGCATCGCCACGCGCAACGCCACGTTCGAGACCGGGGCGCCAAGCTGGGAGAAATGGGATGCGGGCCATCTCGCTGATTTGCGCCTCGTGGCCCGCGCGATGAACCAAGTGCTTGGCTGGGCAGCGTTGAGCGCTGTCTCTGGCCGGTGTGTTTACGCAGGCGTGGCGGAGGTCAGTGTCTACGTGCGCGCGCGCTTCACGCGCCAGGGCATTGGCCGCACGCTGTTCGAGGCGCTCATCGCGCTCTCGGAGCAACACGGCATCTGGACTTTGCAGGCCGGCATTTTCCCCGAGAACGTTGCCAGCCTCGCGCTTTGCAGGAAGTGCGGATTCCGCGAAGTCGGGCGGCGCGAGCGGCTGGGCAAACTGGATGGTGTGTGGCGCGACGTTCTTCTGCTCGAACGCCGCAGCCGCATCGCAGGGACTTGATCGGACGACCCCTTCCGCAGTACTGCTGCCCGTGTGATGGCCCGCCGGTCGCGTGGCCGCCGGTCTAGTTCCTTCCCAGCCAAAATGACTTCACCCGCCGCCACTCGCCCGGCGGGCCTTGGATGGCGACGATACGCAGCCGCCGCACTTCAAACTCCAGAGCGAAGCGCCTCCCCAGCGATGACGTGATCTTTCGCTTCGCCGCGCGCGAGAGGTCGCCATACACCAAGCTCACGTGCGGCAGGAAGGCGCGCCACCCGCGCTGGCCGAAGATTTTTCTGGCCCGCTTGTAGGCTCGCGCGAGTTGTGGTGTTGGCGCGACCTTCACGAACAGGCAGCGGAAGTATTCCTGGCGCGAGTCGAGGTGGGTCAGCCGCAGGCGAAGCTGCCGAAGGCTCTTCGCCAGTAGCGCGGTCTTTGCCGCCACTTCACGCGCCGGCGCGATGATGCCGCTGGCGAGCGTGATGTGCGGCGCGAAAACCGGCGTCGAGTGCTCGCGGCTGAGTCGCCGAATCGTCCGCGCCAGTCGCCGGCACGCTTCTCCTTCCGGTATCAGCCACAGCGCATAGCTCTTCGTGCGATGACCCACCACCTCCGGCTCCTATCGCATCGCATTCTACCCTCACTCGCAGGGCTAAAACGCGCCGTTCACTTCGCCGGGTGCACACAACCCTTTCGCCGCGTGCGAAAACCGTGGATAATGTCACGGCCCGGGCCCTTGGGCTGGACCCGGGAACCCCTCATGACCACGCCAGCGAAGCCGGGCTCTCCTCCCCCCAGCCGCCTCGCCTCCATCGACGCGTTGCGCGGCTTCGACATGTTCTGGATCACGGGCGGCGAGGAGCTGATTCACGGCCTGCACCGCACCCTGGGCTCTTCCTGGACAGCCGTGCTCGACACGCAGTTTCACCACGTCGCCTGGGGAGGCTTTCGATTCTACGACCTCATCTTCCCGCTTTTCATGTTCATCGTGGGCGTTGTGCTGCCCTTTTCGCTCACTCGCCGCCTGGAGCGGGGAGCCAGCCGCGGCCAGCTTTACCGGCATCTGATTCAGCGCCTGATCCTGCTCTTGCTTCTCGGGCTCGTTTACAACGGTCTGCTCGATTTTCAATTCCACGACCTGCGCGTCGCCGGCGTCCTGCAACGCATCGCGCTCGGCTACTTTTTCGCCGCGCTGGTGGTGATGAACACCAACGTGCGCGGGCAGGCCATCATCACCGGCGCGATTCTGCTGGGTTACTGGGCGATTCTGATGCTGATTCCCGTCCCGGGATTTGGCGCCGGCGTGCTGACGCCGCAAGGGAACCTTGCCGCCTGCCTCGACCAGAAGCTGCTGCCGCAACCGTTCTGTTGCTATCACTTCGGCGACAACGAAGGGATTCTCTCCACGCTGCCCGTCGTCGCCACCACGTTGCTGGGCGCGCTGGCGGGACACTGGTTGCGCTCGAGCGCCACGCCGAAACGTAAAGTGGTGGGACTGGCAATTGCCGGCGTCGCGTGCCTCCTGGTCGGAGGGCTCTGGAGCCTCGCCTTTCCGGTCATCAAGAATCTGTGGACCAGCTCTTACGTGCTGGTTGCGGGGGGTTGCAGCCTGCTGCTGCTGGCGCTCTTCTACTGGATCATCGACGTTCGCGGCTGGCGCCGCTGGGCGTTCTTTTTCACCGTCATCGGCATGAACGCCATCACCATTTATCTTGCCCGGCGGTTGTTCGACTTCGGAACGATCACCGCCATCTTCGTCCACGGCTTCATTGATTATCTCGGCCCCGCCAAACCGCTCTTCTGGGATTTCAGCGTGCTCATGACCGGCTGGCTGTTCCTGTACTTCCTTTATCGGCAGAAGATATTCCTGAAGGTCTAGCGAAGCGACGCCGCGCTGGGGTGTCCAAAGCGGCTGGACATGGAGGGTTCAGCGCACCAGGACGTGAACGGTTTGGGTAAGGTTGTTGCCCATGCCCTGATAGTTCCAGGGCTGCTCGGTCGGCTGACGATTTCCTGCGGCGTCCGTGGCGCGGCAGGAGAGAATGTGCTCACCCGGAGTCGCGTCCCAACTGGCTGACCAGCGGCACCAAGCAAAGGGGCCGGCTGGCTTTTCGAGCGCAGCCGCGGTCCACGCGCCATCGACGCCAAACTCCACCTGCGAAATGGATGCTAATCCGGACCAAGCGCGGCCGATGACTTCCACGTGGCCGCGTTCAACCGTCCGTTGCCGCGTGAGGAAATCGGGGAAACCCGGGGGAATCATCAGCGCGCGCGGGCGAATGCGCATCACCGGCTCGCCCGGATCGTCGGCGTCGCGCTTATACCAGTAAGCGATGCGCTGCTGGTAGCCGTCGAAGGGTTCGCGGACGGCCTCGATGCGGGTGAGCCACTTCACGTGCGTCATCCCGTACCAGCCGGGGACAAGCAGCCGCAGAGGAAAACCGTGCTGAGGCTCAAGCGTCCGGCGGTTCATTTCGTACGCCAGCAACACCTCGGGCCGCGTCGCGTCGGCGACCGTCAGACTGCGCGCGTAATCATGCTCGTAACCCTTTTCGATACCATGGTCGGCGCCAGTGAAAACAATCTCCAGCGTGTCCGACTTGAGGCCCGCCTCGGCCAGCACGCCTGCAAGCGGTGTGCCCGTCCATTCCGCCGTGCCGACGGCTTCATTCACCCAGGGCTGGCTGATAGGCCGCGGAAGCAGGCGCGCCCGCCCATTACCCGCGCACTCGAGCGTGACGGCGAGCGTCTGGCGGGGCCGAGCGCGGATCTCATCGAGGCTCAGGCTCAACTCGCGTTCGACGTTCCCTCCCACGCGCAGACGCCAGGCGGCCGTGTCAAGCGCCGGGATGTCGAAGTGGACGAGCAAATAATGCAGCCCCGTCGGCGTGAGGTCGTAGCGCAGCGCTTCGAGCGGCATGCCGCGATTGCGCGTGGCGAGCTGCAACTCCTCAGGCGTCAGCGGCCCTCTAGTTGGTTCCGGCCCTGCCATGGCGCAATACTATCACGACCCAACCCGGCCTGACCCGGCCCGCGGCGCGTTGCGGCCTGCCCTGACCTGGAGAATTCTCGTTTCATCCGCATCTTCTTGACACGGAATGCTCAGCCGAACATACTTCCGAAGTTCGCGGATTCAGGGTGAATCCAATCCTTAAACTTAATAGGGGGAACACGATGAAGAAGTGCCTCTGCGTATTGTTGTTCTCGTGCACTTTGCTACTCGGCGTTGTCCCTGCGCTCGCGCAGGTTCAGCCGAAGACCGTTGCAGAAGTTATATTTCTAGCTCCCAAGCCCGGCTCGGCGGCGGATTTCGAGGCGGCGGTCAAACGCCACATGCAATGGCACCGCCAGCAGAATGACACCTGGGCCTGGATCGTATGGGAAGAGGTTAATGGCGAGCGGATGGGTCAGTATGTGGTGGGGACGTTCGGCCACGACTGGAAAGATTTTGACGACCGGGCAAACTTCGAGAAAGAGGATACGGCGAATGCGATGTCCCTGATTGGACCCTACATCCAGTCTCTTAGCGGCAGCTTCTATGCCGTCCGGCCCGACCTCAGCCTCGCTCGGCCTTCTCCAGGAGGGCCGCCGTCCGCGTTTTCATCTGTGACCACGGTCTTGCTGAAGCCCGCAGGCTTTTTGGAGGCCGGGGAGGCCATCAAGGAGGTCAATGCCGCCATCAAGAAGTCCAACTGGCCGGCCAAACCTTCCGCCTGGTACCAATTGCTGAATGGTGGCGAAGGTCCCACTCTGGAGATGGTCGTCGCGCGGGAGAAGTGGGCCGATTTCCAGCCTCCGGAAAAGGAATTCGGGCAGATGCTCGGTGAGTCTTACGGAAAAATGGGAGCCGAGAACTTGCTCCAGAAGTTTTACGGGAATGTCCGCTCCTTTCACTCGGAGATCATCAAGTTCCGGCCGGACTTGAGCTACATCCCCGCCGCGAAGTGATGCTGGTTGGAGCCCCGCAAGCTCCGCGCGCGGGGCTCCGCTCTACGAGACTTCTAGACCAGGAGCACGATGCTTCCGGTGACCGCGAGCGCAGGAGTAGAATGCACAGCCCATGGGCCGCGTAGTCTTGATCCATTGGAATGCCGCGGAGACCGGGGAACGTGCGGAATTGCTTCGTGCCACCGGCCACGCGGTCGAGGTCCTTACCGCAGGGAGTGGCGAAGCACTACGGAAGTTCCGGGAGAATCCGCCGATTGCCTTTGTGATTGACCTCAGCCGCTTACCTTCGCAGGGACGCGCGGTGGGTGTCTTTCTGCGCCAGCAGAAAGCGACGCGGCACGTGCCGATTGTCTTCGTGGGCGGCGAGAGTGAGAAAGTTACGGGAGTTCGGAAGCTCCTGCCGGATGCTACCTATACTGAATGGGGCCGCATTCGCATTGACTTGCAGCACGCGCTCAAGGCCCCGCCCGCCGAACCGCTCATCCCTGGGACAATGGCGGCCTACTCAGGGACTCCGCTCGTGAAGAAGCTCGGCCTCCTCGCAGGAAGCGTGGTACTGGTCGGAGCGCCTGCCGGTTTCGAAAAGAAGTTGATTGGGCTGCCGGATGGGGTCCGCACGGAAAGAAAACTGCGCGGGCCTGCCAACACCATCCTGCTTTTCGCGCGATCCCGCGCCGAACTCACGAGGCGCTTCACCGCCGCGAGGCGCGCGCTCGCCGAAGTCGGAAAGCTGTGGATTATCTGGCCGAAGAAAATCTCACGTCTCGCTGGGGACCTCACCCAAGCCGAGGTGCGTGCCTTTGGGCTGGGCCGCGGATTCGTAGACTTCAAGATTTGTGCGGTCGATGAGACTTGGTCGGGCCTGCTGTTCGCCCGGCGCGTGGCCCTCCGGCACTCTCCGCGCCCCTGAACTTTTTCCCGGAACTTCCCCGTAACGGTTGGTGTCTATGCAGGCAGAGGAGGTCCCCAATGATTCGTCATTCGCTGAGGTATCTTCTAGTTCTGTGCGTCCTTATGGTCACCGCCGGACTGCTGCTGGCCGTCGCGCCGGAAGAGAAAACTGCACCACCAGCGGGACAAGTCAGCATCGAGGCACTCGCCAAAAAGAAAATCAAACTGGTGAAGATGGTCAAGCCGGTTTACCCCCCTGAGGCCAAGAAGCAAGGGGTGGAGGGGGACGTCATGATCGATGTCATCATCTCCAAAAAGGGCGAAGTGTCCGAGGCGACCGCCACGAGCGGCCCACAAGTGCTGCGTGAAGCGGCGCTGGCGGCCGTCCGCCAGTGGCGCTACACGCCGCCGCCCGTGGACGTCAAAATGACTATCCATGTCAACTTCCAGCTTACCAAGAAGAAGACATCGGAGCCCAAGTCTTAGTCGCTCCCTCGTTCCCTCAAAGCTGCGTGTTTGGGGGCAGGATTCGAATCCTGCCCCCGCTTGTGTTTCCTCTCCAAAGCTGCCGCCTTGCCGGACGGGCGATTCCCTTCCACCTTGACTCTGCCGCGGAGTGTGGTTAACACTTGCCCATCTTTTCGGAGGAGGGCGGTATGATGGTTTGGATTCTGGCGGTGTTATTGATTGTCTCCACGCCGCTCGCGGCGCAGGACTACTCGAAGCTCCACGTGATTGCCTTCGGCGCGCACCCGGACGATTGCGACCAGAAAGCCGGCGGCCTCGCGGCCAAGTACGCCGCGGCGGGACATCTGGTCAAATTCGTGTCCGTCACCAACGGCGATGCCGGCCACTACGAGCAGGGCGGTGGAGTATTGGCCAAGCGCCGGCGCGCCGAGGCCGAAGAAGCCGGACGCCGCATCGGCATCGAGTACGATGTGCTGGACAATCACGACGGTGAACTGCTGCCGACGCTCGACGTGCGCCGCCAGATCATCCGCAAGATCCGCGAGTGGCAGGCGGATATTGTGCTGGCCCCGCGGCCCAACGACTATCACCCCGACCATCGCTATACGGGCGTGCTCGTGCAGGACGCGGCGTACACAGTAACCGTCCCGAATCTGGTTACCGACACGCCCGCGCTCAAGAAGAATCCGGTGTTCCTCTACTTCTCTGACCGCTTCCAACGCCCGCAGCCCTTCCGCGCGGACATTGTGGTGAGCATTGACGACGTGTTTGAGAAAAAGATCGGCATGCTCGATGCCCACGTCTCACAGATGTACGAATGGCTGCCCTGGCACGACGGAAAGCTCGCTGAAGTCCCCCAGTCGCCTACCGCTCGCAAGGAATGGCTCGCCCAGCAGCGCCCCTGCCTCGTCGAGCCCGGTTGGAGAGAGGCCCTCGAAAAATGGTACGGAGCGCAGGCGGCAAGCGTTCAACGCGCCGAGGCTTTTGAGATCGCCGAATACGGCCGCCAGCCCGAAGCCGCGGAGATTGGCAAGCTCTTTCCCTTCTTTCCGGAGAAGTGATTGGCAAGGCGGAGGGGTTGTCCCTCTCTAAACCGTGCCCGTACGGCTGTGCCGGGTTTCACGTTTCCGGCCAAGAGGGAAATTTGTGGAGTTGTACGGCAGGCACACCAAGACCCTTGGCGGAACGCACGTCGCTGGCGGCATCCCAGGCAGGAGGGGGCGAAGGGAAAGCCGTCCCCCTCGCTTCACGCTGCTCCGTCCCAGGTTGAGTGGAAGGAAACGGTTAGTTCTTCGACCGCATTTCCTGACAGGTGAGGCAATACCGAGCCCAGGGAATTGCCTTCAAGCGATTGGGGGAGATTTCCTCGCTACACCCTTCACAAACACCATAAGTTCCGCCCGCCACTCGCTTCAAGGCGCTCTCGACCTCGCGGAGCATCCGCGAATGGAGCTCAGCCGTGGCGGCAGTCAGATCCTGCTGTCTTGATGGCGAATTCCACTTCGTCCGGGGTCCGCAGGCTGGTGGCCAAGGCCTCGGGTTGGCGCCTGCTCGAAGCCAGCAGTTCTTCACGCTTCTTGAGCAGCATGGTTCGAAACGAAGATTTCCGTGTTTTTACAGCGGTTGACATGGCCAAATCCTTAGTCGAGCTTTCACAGCCCCAACCTAACTTCCTCGCCTCTTCCGATGCGTGAAGGGGAGAAAACGTTGCGCCATTATGGCGTTTTTTTCGAATTCTGTAAACACCTTAATTTTGTCGGAGTTGGATGGGACAAATAGACCGAAAAGTGGAATCTGCGCGTCATTTGTGGTAAAGATGGCCCCTTAGGCGATCTATGTCCAAGCGGGAGAATATGTTGGCACGTATACGGAAGGCCCTGGGGACGCCCCCCGGCGGGCCTTCCACAACCCGGGAACCGCGGTCCGATTGGCAGGATCTGGGGCCCGTCCTACCCCCCATACCCCCTGAGGAGCTCGTTCCCAAGTTCGAAGAGGAGTTGAGGAAGGTATCCGGCGTCGCCTACCGGGTCGGGTCGGCCGACGCGCTGGAAGAGACCCTGGGCAGGATCTCCTCGGCCGCTCAGGTCCGCACGGTCGTGCTTTCCCGAAACCCGTTGCTCGGCCGCCTAGGTCTGGCCGACAAACTCAGCTCGCAGGGCCTTGCTGTGGCCACTTGGGACGACGAGCGCGCGGCAAGTGAGGCGCACGCCGAGCCCTCCTTTCGCCAGCGGTGCTTTGCGGCGGAAATGGGGATAAGCGGGGTGGAATTCGTCTTGGCGGAGTCAGGTACTCTGGTTCTTGCCAGCCGCACGGAGGGTTCGCAGCTTGCCTCGCTCGCCCCCCCCGTCCACGTGGCGCTTTACCAAAGGAGCCAGGTCTATGCCAGCCTGGAAGAAATTCTCGAGCGGCTGCCCGTTCCCCGCGCCCCGAACGAGCCGCTGCCCGGCCGCTCGGTGGTTTTCATCACCGGCCCCAGCCGCACCGCGGATATTGAGCAAATCCTGCTCCGCGGCGTCCACGGCCCGCGCGAAGTCCATGCTATTCTGGTGGAAGATTCCTGCTTGACGTAGGGAAGATTCACGAATCCCGCGGCCTAATCCTTGAGGGGTTGGCGTTGGCAGGTTTCTATCGAGGCGGTCAACAAGACGAAAACACCGGACCGACGGGCTAACAATCCGGTAGAATAGGGACCCAACTGCCGGGGGGATCGTGCCGGAGCGGCGCGCGCTCCTCCCCGCGCTTCCAATAAGGCGATGCACGCTGCTGAGCGGCCGGACGCCCTCTGGGCCCGGCTGGGCATGAGCGCAGGAGGCTAACAATGGAACCCACTGCCACGCACATTTCGGTCCCGCAGACGATGGAAGAACTCGGCATTCGCAGAAGCTTGCTCGAGGACCTGGCGCTGAAATTCCTCTATCTGGAAGGCGAAATGGCCGTGCGCGAGCTCGGCGGAAAGATGCGGGTCTCGCCCAGCATCATCAACGAAGTGTTCGATTACCTTCGTAAGGAGCAATTCTGCGAAATCAAGGGCATGGCGGCGGGCGACTTCCGCATCACGACCACCACGCTAGGTAAAGACCGCGCGCTGGAGCTGCTCTCCCAAAGCCACTACGCCGGGCCGGCGCCGGTTTCCTACCAGGAATATGTCACTCGCGTGCGCGCCCAGAGCGTTCTCGACGCGGATATCCACCCCGAAGACGTCAGCCGCGCCTTCCAGCATTTGGTGATGACCGAGGGGACGCTGATGCAGCTTGGCACGGCGGTTGTTTCGGGAACCTCCATCGTGTTGTACGGGCCGACCGGAACGGGGAAGACCACCATCGCGGAGGCCATCCCCGGCATCTACCGCGACAACGCCTGGATTCCCCATGCGGTGGAAGTCGACGGCCAGATCATCACCGTCTACGACCCCATCGCCCACCAAAAGGTCGCGCAGACGGATGGGGAGCAGAGCGACGGCCGCTGGGTCCTCTGCAAGCGGCCGAGAGTGATAGTGGGAGGCGAGCTGACCATCGAGATGCTGGACTTGCAGTTCAACCCGGTGACCCGATTCTACGCTGCGCCCGTGCAGATGAAGGCCAATAACGGAGTTCTGGTCATCGACGACTTCGGCCGGCAGCGCATCCGTCCCGAGGAACTGCTCAACCGCTGGATCATGCCCCTCGACCGGCGCATCGATTTTCTGACGCTGGCGGGCGGGAGGAAGCTGGAAATCCCCTTCGACCTCTTTGTCGTTTTCGCCACCAACCTCGACATGACCGAGCTCGCCGATGAGGCTTTCCTGCGCCGCATCCACAACAAGATCGGAGTGGAAAACATGAATCGCCAGCAGTTCCACCAAATCTTCCAGAACCTCTGCAAGGAGCATGAGCTGGCTTACGACTCCGCCGTCGTGGATCACGTGATCGGAATGCTGGGAAAGGACTTCAACCAGCCGCTGCGCGCCTGCTATCCGCGGGACATCATCAATCAGATTCGCTGGGCGGCGCAGTACACGGGCAAGAAACCCCAACTCGACCGCGAGACAGTCGCGCAGGCCTGCCGCAACTACTTCCTGCTACCGACCAGCAGCGCCTAGGAAGAGTTCAGCACCGCATGTCGAGCCCCCCGGGTCACCTGGCTGCGCGCTCTAGGGTCCTCCCTCAGCCTTGAAGCGGGCGAAGAGCTTATCGAGACTCTCGGGCGGTTCGGTGCCGAGATAGTAGCCCACCTTATAGGTGTAGACCTGGTTCTTCTCCGTAAACGCCGGGTAGGCGGCGCGGATCAGCGCCGAATGGTTCTCCACGACGAGTTGCGTGTTCTGCGCGGGCGTCAGCAGCATCAGGGCGAAGGTCTGATTTGCCTGCTTGTTGACGGTCCCCACGAATCCCGCGCGCAACCCGAGGTCGATCTTCTTCTGCGGGACAAAATCCTCCCGCGGGCGGCCGGGCGCAAACCACTGGCTGTGGTTCGGCTGGTCGAAGCTGCGGTAGGGCACTGACGACTCGAGCACGTAAGCCTGCGGCTTCTCAATGCCTCGCGGGGTGACGCGCGTCGTCGACAGAACGACGTTCTCCGTGCCCTCGAGCGTCAGACGGCGCTCGACCTCCACGCCCTTGGGGTAGATGTCGGGAGCGTCGTAGACGAAGTCCACTTCCACCCGCGGCCCGGCCCCCGTGACAATCTTGAAAGAATAGGGGCGGTTGTAAAGGCCCAGCCAGTTGGCGTTCGTCCACTCGGGAAGACCCTTCATGTCGTCGGGCTCGAAGCGAGTCAGGAAGGAGTCGCGCATCGCGCCCACGGAATCGAAGGCGTTAGCGTTCGCCCCTTTGAGCACATAGGCGAAGGACCGTCCGCCCGCAAGGGGGCTGACGAACAGCCGGACGTTTGGATTCTCCAGAACGATGTCGTCGAACCCGTCGCGGTCGTAATCGAACGCGTAAGCCACCGCCTCGCCCTCGCGGACCGCCGCAATCGCCACGCCCTCCTTCACCTGATAGGCGCCGGCGTGCAAGCGGACTTCAAAACGGTAAAGCCCCGAGCCTCCGGCGGGCGCGGCGTGCAGCTGGGCGTTGACTTCGCCGCCGGCTGGAATCACCCGTTGTGCCGAGCCCGGCGTTATGTTGACACCTTCGCCCTCCGCGGTGAGCGTCACGACCTGCTCGTGCTCGAGCCAGTTCTTGACGCGAAGCCGGAACACCGCCTCGCCGGGGAGTTTCAGGCTGGCCAAGGTCGGATGGACAATGGGAATCGCCTGGTCTTCGCGGAGCCATGCGGGGTGTACCTCACCGGTGGGATCACCGGGACAATTCTGGAAGGTTCAGGTATTTTCCAAACGGCGCTGAGCACGGCATCTTCTGTGTACGGCGTCGAGGTGTGGAATGCCCCCGGAACAGTCATCCGGAAGAACAAGATCTACAATTTGTTTGCCCCCTCCGGGAACGCTATTGAACTCTCAACTATCGAGGGGATATTGTATGGGGGAGCTTCCGGTGTCAGCATGACGGTATCAATCTACAACAACTT
>JAIQGB010000211.1 GCA_020072905.1 Terriglobia bacterium
CAATACGCCCTGGTACAACCTAACTCTCGGTCTGGCCATGCTGATTGGGCGTTTCGGGTTCATTTTGCCGGTCCTGGCCGTCGCCGGCAGCCTAGCCGCCAAAAAGAAAGTGCCCACCACGAGCGGCACACTCCCCACTCATGGCGTGCTTTTTGTAGGCCTCTTGGTGGGGGTCATCATTGTCATCGGCGCTCTGACGTTCTTCCCGGCGCTGGCCCTGGGTCCCCTAGTCGAGCACTTGGTCATGCATGAGGGGAAACCATTTTCCTCGCTGCTGTTTTCTTTCTGGAGCTAATTAATGGCAACCACGACAGTGACTCCGCCGATCGACGATTTGACGACGCTCATCCCGAAGAAACTGGTCCGGGCGCGTCCTTTGTTCGATACCGAGCTGGTGGGGCGCGCCGTGAAGGACTCGTTCGTAAAGCTGCATCCTGTCACCCTCCTGAAAAATCCCGTGATTTTTGTGGTCGAAGTGGGCGCGGCCTTAACCACGCTTTTTCTGCTTCGTGACGCGTTCACCGGAGCCCACGGCTTGGGATTCCAGGTACAGATCGCTCTGTGGCTCTGGTTCACGGTGATGTTCGCCAACTTTGCCGAGGCGATGGCGGAGGCCCGTGGCAAAGCGCAGGCCGACACCCTGCGCAAAACGAAGTCGGACTCGATGGCCAAGCGAATCACCTCGGGAAGCAAGCTCGAGATCATCCCTGCTTCCAAGCTCCGGGCGGGGGACGTCGTGATCTGTGAGGCCAGTGACATCATTCCCGGCGATGGCGACGTCATCGAGGGGATCGCGACCGTGGATGAGTCCGTCATCACCGGCGAGAGCGCGCCCGTGATCCGCGAATCGGGCGGAGACCGCAGTGCCGTGACCGGTGGAACGAAGGTGTTGTCGGACCAGATCAGGATCCGCATCACCTCCAATCCCGGCGAAACATTTCTGGACCGGATGATTGCGCTGGTGGAAGGCGCCGAGCGCCAGAAGACGCCGAACGAGATCGCCCTGAATATTCTGATCGCCGGGATGACCCTCATCTTCCTGCTGGCGGTCGTCACTTTGCAGCCCTTTGCGGTGTATAGCGTCGCCTCCGTCGCGGCGGGAACTGTGCCCAGCGTCGCGGTGTTTGTTTCGCTGCTGGTGTGCCTGATCCCGACAACCATCGGTGGGCTGCTTTCGGCCATTGGCATCGCCGGCATGGACCGCGTCATGCAACACAACGTCCTGGCCATGAGTGGGAAAGCTGTCGAAGCCTCGGGCGATGTCGATACCCTTTTGTTGGATAAGACGGGCACCATCACGCTGGGGAACCGGCAGGCGGTGGAGTTTATCCCGGCCGAGGGTGTCTCGGAGTCGGAGCTGGCCGATGCGGCTCAGCTCTCCAGCCTGGCGGATGAGACTCCCGAGGGGCGATCGATTGTGGTGCTGGCCAAACAGAAATACAGCCTGCGGGGGCGGGAGGTCTCTGAACATGAAGCGCGGTTCATCCCTTTTACCGCTCATACGCGCATGAGCGGCGTCGATCTGGACGGGCGGCAACTGCGCAAAGGCGCCGGTGACGCGATCCTCAGATTCGTTCAGGAGCGAGGCGGAAACGTTCCCGCCAGTTTCACCGCCATCGTCGATGGCATCGCCCGCACGGGGGGGACGCCGTTGGCGGTGGCTGACGGTCCTCGCTTACTGGGGGTCGTGCACCTGAAAGACATCGTGAAGGGAGGCATCAAGGAGCGCATGGCGCAACTGCGCGCCATGGGGATCCGCTCGGTGATGATTACGGGCGACAACCCTCTCACCGCGGCTGCCATCGCCCACGAAGCGGGCGTGGATGACTTTCTGGCCCAGGCGACGCCGAAGCACAAAATGGATTACATCAAGCGAGAACAGAGCGAAGGTCGGCTGGTGGCCATGACCGGGGACGGCACGAACGACGCGCCTGCCCTGGCGCAGGCAGACGTGGGCGTAGCCATGAACACCGGCACGATGGCCGCGAAAGAGGCCGGCAACATGGTGGATCTGGACAGCAATCCGACCAAGCTGATCGAAATCGTGGCCATTGGCAAGCAGCTGCTCATCACCCGCGGCGCGTTGACAACGTTTTCCATTACCAACGATGTGTCCAAGTACTTCGCGATCATTCCCGCGATGTTCGCCACCACCTACCCGGCGCTGGACAAGCTCAACATCATGCGCTTGCACAGTCCCCAGAGCGCCGTGCTCGCCGCCGTGATCTTCAATGCTCTGATCATCATCGCCCTCGTTCCCTTGGCCCTGCGAGGGGTGCAATACAGGCCGCAGAGTGCCGCCGGAATGTTGCGCCGCAACCTCTGGATCTACGGATTGGGTGGATTCATTGCGCCCTTTCCCTGTATCTGGCTGATCGACCGCCTGCTGGCGGTGCTGCACCTGGCCTAAGGAGATTTCCATGTGGCGACAGTTTGCCCCGGCGTTACGAATTGTTCTCACCTTCACGGTTCTGACCGGATTCCTTTACCCGGGTCTGGTGATCGGATCCCGAGACAAGCCAACGGCAGCCTTGTGGAGGTCAATGGCCAAGTGATCGGCTCGTCCCTGATCGGCCAGAATTTCACAAAGCCCGAATACCTCCACCCTCGACCTTCCGCGGCCGGTAGCGACGGATACGACGCGAGCGCCTCGACAGGCTCCAATTATGGCCCGACCAATCAGAAGCTGATCGACCGCGTGAAAGCTTCGGCGGATCAGTTTCGTAAAGAAAACCCTGACTACTCAGGGCCGATCCCTTCAGACCTGGTCACGGCATCGGGCAGCGGCCTTGATCCGGACATCAGTGCAGCGTCGGCCGAGGCCCAGGCGCCTCGAATTGCCAAGGCTAGAGGCATTACGGTGGAGCAGGTACGCCAGCTCATCGCCGGCCAGACCGAAGGCAGAAGTCTCGGTTTCCTCGGAGAGCCACGGGTGAACGTGCTGGCCCTTAATCTGGATTTAGACCGACAGTTTCCCAAACGCTAAACGCGAACGACGCCTGGAGGGAGACACAAAAACTCTCGCGGCTGGAATTGTGTGCGCTCGAGCGGGAACTACGGAAGGAGAAAACGATGAACAGGTTGCTTAACCTGGCGATACTTTCTCTCGGGCTTGCTGGTTTCACGCTCTGTGTGTCCCGCACCGGATATTCACAACAGGCTGGACAAGCAGAAGGTTTGCCAGCCGCTGCGGACCGCGGCCCGAATGCTCCTCTCACGGAGCGGGAGCTGCAGATGCTGGAGCGCATCGACAAGCTGGAACAACGCCTGGCTGTCCTGGAAGCCAAGCAAAGCGCTGCCCCCACAGGCGATCTCATCGCTGCCATACCCTCCGCCACGGCCCCAGCGGCGGCGACGACACCGTCACAGCCCACAGGAGCAACTGCCACAAATCCGGCGACTCCCGCCCCAGCCCCGGCGAGTGCCAGCCCGGCAAATGCCACCAACGAGAGTTCTGCCCCTGCCAGTCTCCTCGCCGGAACGACGGTCAATTTGAACTTGGACACATACTATGGCTACAACTTCAACAACCCTATCGGCCGCATAAACCTGCTTCGCGCCTACGATGTCAGCAGCAACAGTTTCAGCCTAAACCAGGCAAACGTGGTGATCGAGCGCGCGCCCGACGTCCAAGCTGGTCGGCGGTTTGGCGCTCGCTTAGATCTACAGTACGGCCAAGCGACAGAATCGGCTCAGGGCAATCCTGCCAATGAATCGCGGCCTCAAGTCTATCGCCCCATCTGGCAAGCCTACGGAACCTATGTGGCGCCAGTCGGCCACGGCCTCACCATGGACTTCGGGAAATTCGCCAGCAGCCTGGGCTTCGAGACGAACTACACGAAGGACGACCTCAACTATTCGCGGTCCTACTTCTTCACTTTTCTGCCCTTCTACCACTTCGGGCTGCGCGCCAAGTATCCGATCAATGACAAGCTCACTGTGATGTACCACCTGATGAACGGTGCCCAGCAATCCGAGGACTTCAATGGCTTTAAATCCCAGCATTTCGCTGCCATCCTCACTCCCGTCAAACCCCTGAGCTGGCAGATCAATTACTACTTCGGTCGCGAGCAGCGCGATGCGGTTCCGCAACTCAATCCGACATTCCCGAGCCTGCCCACACAACCCGGCCTATCAACCGAGGTCATTCGTCCCACTCCCCAAGGCAGGCTACACATCCTGGACACGTATGCCACCTGGAACGTCACCAGCAAGGTAACCTTGGGTGCTGAAGCGGACTACGTGATTAACCGCGTCCAGGAGTCTTCCTCGCCAGTCCGAGTTACCGGCGGAGCTGGGTATGCACGGTATCAGTTCACTGCTAAGTTCGCGCTGGCGGGGCGAGGCGAGTACCTGTCCGACCGGGGCGGTTTTTTCAGCGGCACAACCCAAGCGCTCAAGGAGACAACCCTCACCGCGGACTACGCGGTCGCGGATGGCTTCTTGGTCCGTGGTGAATGGAGGCGGGATTTCTCGAACCAGCCCTTCTTTCTCACCCAGAGCCCGGGCGTCCTCAAGCAGGAGCAAAACACCGCCACGCTGGGTCTCATCTGGTGGTTTGGTGGCAAGCAAGGTTCCTGGTAGCCCCTGCGGATGGGGCCGACGACGGCCCCACCGCCCCCCATGCTGCCCTTCCCAATGTCTCGCTTCCTCTGTCATACTATCGAGCGAGTACAGCCATCATGTCCGGCCAGTTCACCCGCCCTGATCCAGATCGCCTTCTCCGCCAAGTCGAGGCCGAGGAAGAGCACCAACGGCGCGGCCGGCTGAAGGTCTTTCTCGGCTACGCCGGAGGGGTAGGAAAATCCTTCCGAATGCTCGACGAAGGGCGGCGGCGACGCGAGCGAGGGGAGGATGTCGTCGTGGGTGCAGTCCAGCCGAATCCTCCACCGGAAGTTGAGGCTCTGCTCCGCAGCATGGAAATCATCCCACTCCGGACGGTCGCCGGCATGCCCGTGATGAACGTCGAAGCGATTCTTAGTCGCCACCCGCAGGTTTGTCTCGTGGACAGCCTCGCGTACGACAACCCTCCGGGCAGCGCTAACCCTAAGCGCTGGCAGGATGCCGAACAACTACTGGAGGCCGGCATCTCCGTGATTGCGACGGTCAACTTACAGTACATTGAAGAGCAGCAGGAAAAGGTTGAGCGGATCACCGGCAAGCGCGTCGCCGAGGCGGTCCCCCAGAGCTTCCTGAGCACGGCCCATGAGATCGAAGTGGTCGATGCACCGCCCGAAATGGCGCTGCAACGCTCCGGCGATGCCGCCCCGTCCCGCGAAGGTTCCGGAACTCGGGAACATCAGCTTTCGGAATTGCGTGAGATCGCGCTGCTCCTTGCGGCCGAGATTGTTGACCATCAGCTCGAGGGATACCTGCGACGCCAGGGCATCGAGCAACTCTGGGGCGTGCATGAGCGCATCCTCGTGTGGATTACCCCGCACCTGAACGTGACGGCGGCGGTCGCCATGATCGCGAGCGGCCGGCGCAATGCCGAACGGTTCCATGGCGAGTTTTATGTGGCATACCTCGACCAGCCGGACCTTGCCCCGACCGAGAGGGCGGCGCTGGATGAGATTCGTGGTTACGCGCGCGACGCCGGGGCCCACGTCGAGGGCCTCGATGGCGAAGATGAGGTGGACGCCGTCATGGACTTCGCTCGGGCGCACGGGATCACCCAGATCTTCGCCGGACACACCACGCAGGAAGGGCTGTGGGAGCACGTGCTGGGGAGTCCCCTCGACCGCCTGATTCGGGCCGCCGAGGGCATCGATGTGCGGGTGTTCCCACAATCACCAAGACAATGACGGAGCAGAGTCCTCGCGGACGCCTCAAGATATACCTCGGTTATGCCGCGGGCGTCGGCAAGACCTTTATGATGCTGGACGACGCCCATAAACTGAAGCAACTCGGCGTCGACGTCGTCATCGGCTACTTCGAACCGCACGCGCGCAAAGACACCATCACCAAGGCCGAGGGCCTCGAAGCCGTGCCGCGACACCAAGTCCCTTACCGGGGAGCCACCTTCGAAGAGATGGACACGGCTGCGGTGCTGCGGCGTCATCCCCGGGTTTGTCTTGTGGACGAGCTCGCCCACACGAATGTTCCGGGCTCGGAGCGAGCCAAGCGGTGGGAAGACGTTCAGGTTCTGCTCGACGCAGGAATCGACGTCGTGACGACGCTGAACGTGCAACACCTCGAGAGCCTCAACGATCAAGTGAGGGATTTTTCCGGCGTCCGCGTGCGGGAGACCCTTCCCGACTGGGTCGTCAAGCAGGCCGACGAGGTCGTCATGGTCGATCTGCCCCCGGAGGCGCTGTTGAATCGGCTGAGGCGTGGCGCGGTCTATTCATCGGAGAAAGCAAGCCAGGCCCTGCAAAACTTCTTCAAAGAGTCGACGCTCGTCGCGCTTCGGGAACTCACACTCCGCCAGGCCGCGCACGAGGTGGATTCACGACAGGCGG
This sequence comes from Terriglobia bacterium, assembly GCA_020072905.1. GTDB lineage: Bacteria > Acidobacteriota > Terriglobia > UBA7540 > UBA7540 > JAIQGB01. Next base: position 6,462 of record JAIQGB010000211.1, read on the forward strand.
CGCAGGAGAAGACGGAGAGCTCGCCCCCGGTTCCAGTGGCCCAGGGCACGGTGCCCTCACTCTCCGCCAGCGAGAAGCCTGACCGAATCCTAATCCACGTCACAGCCGATCCCGCCACCGCGGCCCTGGTTCGGCGCGGCCGGCGGGTGGCGGATTTCCTCCGGGCCGAGTGCTTTGCGGTCTTCATAAGCAAGGACCCGGACTTGCGCAGCTTGCTGCCCGCCGAGGGCGAAGCCGTCGAGAGACACTTGAACTTCGCGCGCAACCTGCGCATCGAGACCCGGCTTCTGCAAGGCAAGGAAGTCGCCAGCACTCTGGTCGATTTTGCGCGCCTGCACGGCATCACCCAGATTTTCTTGTTGCGCCCCCAGCGGGGTGGTTGGTCCAGGGTTATCGGCCGAAATCTGGTCCAGCAAGTCGTCAGGCTGGCCAGAGACATGCAAGTCACGATTGTTGCTGAGCACCGCCGCTACGGTATGCGCGACCAAACCCTCAACAAAATGCCGCAACACCCTCGGTCCATCCCCGACCGGCACACGCCGCCGGCGTGAGAGGTCCGCCGTCATGCCGGACGCAGGCCTACAATCCGGGAGGGGGGAAGGTGTGGGTGGCGGGGCTTACCAGACCCTTGGCTTCGCGGCGGCTTTCGCCGGAAGACATCAGCGAACTGAGCAGGAGGTCAAGCGTGTCGAGCAGGCGTGTGTTGCCGTTCTGAATCACATAATTCGCCATGCGGAGCAACTGGAGTTGCCGGGGCGTGTAGCCTTCCGTGCCAGGCGGCGGGGCGTGTCTTTTGTTCCTCCGGCTGCGTATCAGGTCCATGATGCAATTGCCCGACAGGGTCACCACGCATTGATGGAGAGAAGAAGCCGCGGAGCCTTCGCGAAAGAGCTCGGCGAGCGGCACACCCAGGGCATCGGCGATTTTGCGCAGGGTCTTGGGGCGCGGCTCGAGCCGCCGGTTTTCGATGCGCGAGAGATACGAACTCGCAATCCCCGACCGGCGGCTCAATTCACTCTGGCTGAGGTTCTTCTGCGTACGCGCCTGAAGAATGCGGGTGCCGATGTTCATAGGACGCTCCGGCCTTTGCATTTCTCCTCGAATCTTAACACATCTGTAAAAAAAAGTGCCTTTCATCCGCCAGCTCCTTGACATCTCTGTAAAGCGCGCTAAGGTGATATCGGTATAAGGAGACGGGGCCTTTCAGAAGATTGCCGGGGAATCCTGCTGGTCTGCCCGTGAGCAGCGGCACTTCGAGAAGGGCGACAAGACGCACTCTGTGAGGGCCCCGGGTGCTCCGAGGAATGGGTTCGGAACTGCGGGAGGCGGTCCACGCAATGCGCCAGGCGCGGGCTCAAGCCATTCCCGAAACAAGGATGGTTCCGAAGCCTGGCAACAGGGTTCCCCGCAAAGGAATTTGGTAGCGAGGGAGCGCACGTCCCCTCAGGAGGTGTGAAGGCGGCACAGCCGCCACCAAGTAACCTGCTACCCACAAGCCCACCGACCCGTCCGGGACCTTTTACACACCCCAATCCTGCCTCATAAGCCCTGAGCCGGACGGGTCTGCCCTTTTGCGACCCGGAGCGCAAGCTCCGGGCCGCCCACCTTCACGTCGGTGCACCAAGAGCCCGGAGCGGCCGCCCCCTGCCGACATGCTACAATGCCGCCTCCGCACCCCATGGGCAGCGAAAGCTCTCTCATCCCGGTTTCCGAGCGGCCGGCTGCACCGCGCCTGGCGATGCATCTTCGGTACTTCACTCTCCTGCGCGCCAACCGTGACTTCCGATTCCTGTGGATGGCGCAATTGGTGAGCGAGCTGGGCGACTGGTTTTATAGCCTGGCGATTTACGACCTGTTGCTCGCCATGACCGGGAGCGGGCAGGCCGTCAGCTATGCGATCATCATCCAACTGCTGCCCTGGTTCTTCATGACCCCGGTGGCGGGATATCTTGCCGATCGCTTTCCCCGCCGCCATCTCATGATCGTCGCGGACATCGTGCGCGGCGTTGTTGTCCTCGGGCTGCTTCTGGTCCGGACGACCGGGGACATCTGGCTGGTCTACGTGCTGCTGGGCGTGGAGGTGATCTTCGCCTCGATTTTCGAGCCGGCGCGCAGTGCCTTGCTTCCCAACCTGACCAAGCCCGCGGAATTGCTTCCCGCCAACGCGCTCTCCTCGGCCACCTGGTCCTTCGCCTTGACTCTCGGCGCGGCATTGGGCGGGGCAGTGGCGGCGCTGCTCGGCCGCGACGTGGCGTTCGTCGTGAATTCCGTTTCGTTCTTCGCTTCAGCGGCCCTTCTCCAGCGCATTCGAGTGGCGGAACGCCATACCGAAAAATCCACCAGGCATCTGCCCCCTGTGCCGGAGCACCACTCGCTGCGCAGCGTGCGCGAGTGCGGAGAGTACTTCCGCAAGAATCCCAAGGTTCTGACCGTGGTGCTTGCCAAGACGGGACTGGGGTGCGTGGGCGGCGTCCTCCTGCTGCTCGCCGTTTTCGGCGAGCGGATCTTCCCCATCACCGGCCAGGGGGCACTCGCCATGGGACTGCTTTATGCCGCGCGCGGAGCCGGCGCGGGCATCGGGCCGATGATCGGCGATCACCTCACGCGCGGCATCGAGAGCCGGATGTGGAAGAGCATCAGCATCAGCTTTTTCATCATGAGCGCTGCGTATCTCCTCTTCAGCCGCGCACCGAATCTTCTGCTTGCCGCTCTGGCGGTATTCGTCGCGCACATGGGTGGAAGCAACATCTGGGTGGTCGCGACCACGCTGATTCAGTTGAACGTCTCCGACCGCCTCCGCGGCCGCGTCTTTGCCGTGGACTTCGGCCTCAATATGCTCACGGCGGCCGCTTCGAATTACCTGGTGGGCGTAGGACTCGACCGCTGGCGTCTGAGCGCGCGCCAGCTCGCCGCAGGACTCGGCGCGGTGCTGCTCGTCCCGGCTCTGCTCTGGCTGCCCGCACAGGCGAAGTGGGGGAAGGAATTGAGTGATTGAGAGATTGAGTGATTGAGTGATTTGGCGAATGACCTGCGGAACCTCTTTGCTTTGCGTGGTGTCACCATCGACGATCAGGTAAATGTTGTTGACGTGGCCAGGGAAGGTCTCGACGGGCATCCCGTAGACCCGGATGCCGCCCCGGCTCACGAACTTCTGCACTTCCATCGGTTGGGTCTCCATGCCCATACCGTACCACGCTGCACCCGGCCGCAGCGTGGCAGGGGCCGAGGCGGGGGTGCCCTCGTCCGCTCAACCTCCTCGCCTAGACGCGCCTCCTCGCTCGGGCGCCTCCGCCTGCCCCCCATCCCCCGAGACGGGGGTGCGCTCGCCGCCCCGCTTCGCGGGGACGGCTCGCGCGGCGGAGGCGCCCTGCGCTTCGGGGCGCGATAACTTCTGCGGGCACAGCTACGCGCGATCCGCGATAGACTCCAGGCGCCGAATTTCGGGGCCCGGGGTGATTGAGGCATGACGCGCACGGAGCGGCTGCTGGCGTTGATCCAGGTTCTGCGGCGGCATCGCCGCCCGGTCAGCGGGCGGCGGCTGGCCGAAGAGATGTCGGTCTCGCTGCGGACCATCTACCGCGACCT
>JAIQGB010000212.1 GCA_020072905.1 Terriglobia bacterium
GCTTCGCCGCCCCGGATATCCACTACCACCGCGGCCCGCTGGATGCGGCTGCCCGGCGCCGCGCAGAGCTCGGCAAACTTGGGAATCAGATCGATGGGGAGGTTGTCAACACAATAGAAGCCCACGTCCTCGAAGGACTTCAGCACCGAGCCCTTGCCGGACCCGCTCAGGCCGGTAATCACCACGAACTGGGGCAGAGAGCTCTTGGCGGGGGCGGTCTTCATAAGGACAGTGACAAGTGACGAGTGACAAGTGACGGGATTGAGCGATTGAGTGATTTAGTGATTGAACTACCGGGCCTGGCGCGGCCGGACTCGCACTCGGCGTCGCTTCTGACTTCTGACTCCTGACTTCTGACTTCTTTCTCGTCACTCGTCACTTGTCACTGCGTTTCTCACGGCTCAGGCTCGACCAGGGCCAGGTGGCCGTCGTGACGCCGGTAGAGGACGTTCACCCGCTCGGTATCGGTGTTGCGAAAGACGACCATGCCAATGCGGACTGCGCCCAGGGACTCGATGGCCTCATCGACGGACATCGGCTTGATGGGAAAGCGCTCCGTCTCGAGCACGCGGTGTTCCTCGTGGTCGACGCGCTCAGTGCCGAACACGTTGAGCAGTACGGCCGTGGCGGGCTTGGGCCGGCGCTTGCGTGTGCGCCGCCGGGTCAGCAGGCGCACCGCCTGCCGTTCCAACTTGCCGAGCGCGCCGCTGATGGAGGCGCGGGCGTCGCCCGTCTCCTGAATCCCGACCAGGGTGTGGTCCCGGAACTTCAGGGTAATCTCTGCAAGGCGGCGGTGCTTCTCCGCCGTCAAGATGACGTGGATGTCGAATCGATTCCGCAGAAGTCGCGTGAGCTTCCGCAGGCGCTCCTCGGTATACAAACGCAAATCGGGGCTGACGTCGATCTGCCGACCCGTGAAATCGATTCGCATGGGTAGACCTCCTCGAGTTTTACTGGAGGGGAGATGAACTGGAAGGTTGGCGACCGTTCGGCGCGTCACGCAGATGCCTTTCTCGTGCAGTTGCTGAGCGATCTGGTCGTCGGTGAGGGGGTGCGCGGCGTCTTCCTCTTCGATCATCTTCTTCACCAGCCGCTTCAGGTTGATGAGCGAGGTCGAGCCTCCCGAGGGGCCCTGAACCGCCTCGGAGAAGAAGTAGCGTAGCTCGTAGACGCCCTGCGGCGTGTGCGCGTACTTGTTGGCGACGGCCCGGCTGACCGTGGAGGGATGGACGCCGACTTCCTCGGCGACCTCCTTGATCATCATGGGCCGGAGTTCGTCGATCCCTTTGTCCAGGAATTCCGCCTGCCGGCGGATGATGGCCTCGCAGACGCGGATGATCGTTTGCTTGCGCTGCTCGATATTCTTGATGAGTTGGATGGCGGAAGTGAACCGCTCCTTGACGTAGTTGCGGACCTCGCGCGTCGTGCCGTCGGTTTCGAGCAGCCGTCGGTAATGGCGGCTCAGGCGCAACTGCGGCAGCCCATCTTCGTTCATCACGATCTGGTACCCGTCGCTCATCTTCACAAAGGCGACATCGGGCTCGATGAGACGGGCCTGCGTGGGGTTGTAACGCTGGCCGGGCCGGGGATCGAGCTTGCGGATGATTTCCACGCAGCGCTCTACGGCTTTGACTGGCCGGTCAAGTGCCCGGGCGATCTCGCGGTATTGCTTGTTCTGGAGCTGTTTGAGGTGGTCGGAAACGATCTGCTGGGCCAGGGTGTTGTCCGGAGAGAGCGTCTTGAGCTGGATCAACAGGCACTCCCGCAGGTCTCGTGCCGCCACGCCCAGCGGGTCGAATTGCTGCACCAACTCCAGCGCCGCCTCTACATCTTCGAGTTTGTGCCCGCCCGTCTGCGCGATCTCCTCGAGCGTACCCGTCACGTATCCATCCTCGTTGAGGTTTCCAATGATGGAGTGGCCGGCCTCATGAACGGGGTCGGAGCAGATGGAAAGGCTCAACTGCCATTCCAGGTGGTCAGAGAGCGAAGCCGGCTGCGAAAGGAAATTCTCGAACGACGGCTTCTCGATGATTTCCGCCGCGGGTGACCGGTAACCCGGATCGAGATAGTCGTCGAAGAACGAGCCGAAATCGATCTCCTGGAAGGAATCGTGGTTGTCTCCGGACACGATGGGCTGTTCCGCCGAAGGCTCGACGGGCTTCGCGGCTTCGACTTTCTGCTCGACGTCTTCCACCAGCGGCCCGTCCTCGGACAACTCCTCGAGCACCGGGTTGGCGATCATCTCCTGGTTGATCATCTCGCGCAGCTCGAGCTTGTTGAGCGCCAGCACGCTGACCATCTGGACGAGGCCCGGCGTCAGGATCTGCTTCTGCGCCACCTTGAGATTCAAGCCGATTCTGGGTTGAGGTCCGCCCATCAGAGTGCCAGCCGAAAATTGTCTCCGAGGTAAATCCGTTTCACTTCCATGTCGTTGCCGAGTTCCTCCGGGGTGCCCGCCCGGAAGATCCGGCCATTGTTGATTATATACGCGCGGTCGGTGACGCGCAGCGTTTCTCGCACGTTGTGATCCGTCACCAGCACGCCGATCCCCGACTCCTTGAGCTGGAAGATGATCCGCTGAATGTCCAGCACGGTCAACGGATCGATGCCGGAAAACGGCTCGTCCAGGAGAATAAAGGACGGCGAAATCACCAGCGAGCGCGCGATCTCGACGCGCCGCCGCTCTCCGCCCGAGAGCACATAACCGAAACTTCGCCGCACCTGCTGCAGGCCGAACTCTACGATGAGCTCCTCAAGGCGCTCGCGCCGCCGGTGCGCGGTAAGCGGCAACGTCTCCAGCACCGCCAGGATATTCTCTTCCACAGTGAGTTTTCGGAAGATGGAAGGCTCTTGAGGGAGGTAGCTGATACCTTGCCTCGCCCGGAGGTACATCGGCAAATGGGTGATGTCCCCTCCGTCGAGAAGGACCTGGCCCGCATCCGGAGCATTCAGGCCCACGATGATATAAAAGGTTGTGGTCTTGCCCGCGCCATTCGGCCCGAGCAACCCTACCACCTCTCCCTGAGCGATCCTGAGATTAACGTCGTCGACGACCTTGCGGCCTTTGAACGACTTGGTCAGATCGACTGTGGAGAGAATCTGCATTGTCGCTCATTGCACGATGCGGTGCCGGGATATTGTAGGCGACTTGTCACCTCCATCCACGAGCAGCCTATCATCGTGAATATAGAATGTCAAACGCTGGCCCGTCGTGGTGCCCTTCTCGGCGTCGTAAAGCGCCGGCGGTCCCCCGCTCATCGCGATCTTCCCCTCCGCGGCAAAATACTCGGCGTGAGTGCCCGTGGCGCGGCGTCCCGGCTGGGTCACTTTGACGCTGCCGTCGGCCACGGCGCGCTCCAGTTCCATTTCGTGGGCGGTGGGCAGATTCGAGAAATAGGCATCCAAGCGATTCGCCTCGAGCGTGGTGTTCTCGGTTTGCAGGCGAACGTTCCCGCGGTAACTGGCCTTGCGCCCCTGGTCGAAATACTCCAGGTGGTCGGCGCGAATCGTCACCGGCCCCGAGGGACGCGCGGCGTCTTGGGCCGACTCTCCCGGCACCAGCGCCGCGGGCTGCAAGTGCGAAGTCAGCACGCGCGTGCCGGAACTGACCCGGCGCTCATTCCGGAAAACGTCGAGCGAGGCCGATTGCACCACGTCGCTGCCGCGCCAGGCGCGCACGTTGCCTTCGTAGTGCACCGTCTGGCTGCGGCGCTGCGCCACGACGCGATCCGCGAGGACGTTCGTCGGCTCACTCTCGCCGGTCGTTCCCAGATGCGTGGAGCGGACCTTGCCGACTCCCTCTGCCGTGTCGGAGCGTAAATCCATCAAGAATTTCTCCGCCAGGATGCGCATCTCGTTGTCCCACACGCGCGGGTTCCCGGCGAGCGCCAGGGACTCGTCTGACTCCTGATAGGTTGCGCGCTCGGCCGTCGCGTGCCGGTCGCCTTCGCGGAATTCGAACTCGCCCGTCTGCGTGACGCTCCGCAGCATTCCCGAAACGGGGTCGAGAGTGGCCACCAGGCGCTCGGCGGAGGTTTCTTGCGCCAGCGTCCCCGGCGGCGCGTTCTTCGCGGGCTGGAAGACAATTTTCGTGCCGCCCACTCCGCGCAAGGTCGCAAGCCGTCCCTGCGCGTCGAAATCCATCAGGAATTGGCCAGCGGTGATGACACGCTCACCGGCGGCATTTGCGTCAGCCGGCACGAGCAGCAATCGGCCCGGCCCCGCAGTCTCCGCATGCTTGAGGCTCCGCCCCGAAGGCTGGAAATTGAAGTGGAGCGCGCTGGCGGTCAGTTCCTTTTTTTCCGGCGCGGCCGCGCGGTCAGGAGCTTTTTGTGCCGGAAACGGGTCCCGCCCGGCCAGCGACTCGTGCGTGATCCGCACGTTGCCGGAAGCCGTCCCCTGCTGCGCCGCCGGGCTCTCTCCGGCAAATGACACTTCCAATTTCTGCGCCGCGAGCCGCGCGACACTGCCGTCGTGCCGCGACTCACCCTGGACCTCGCCCTCCGCCGTCAAGCTGCGCAGTCCGCCACTCACCGGCTCAAAGTCCCCGGTCAGCCGGTGGGCGGAGCCCTCGAACTGCGTCTTCTCCGTCCCGTCTGCGGCGCGTACACCGCCTTCCAGCACCGCGCGCGTCACGCGATTTCGCGCGTCGAGCGTCACCCGGCCGCTCTCCGCCGTCACGCGGCCTGAACCCTGGGTAAATTCCACGGGGCCGGCGAGCATCACCTCGCCTTTCTCCTTGTCGTACCGCGCGCGACTGGCGGTCAGGCGCAGTGGCAACTGTCCGGCGGCGACCGGCTGGAACTCTGCCGCAACGTCGCTCTTGAGTTCCAGCGAATCTTCTCGCGTGGCGTAGCTCATGCCCCGCGCCGAGCCGGAGAGACGCCCCACCCGGAAGCGTACGGGCTCGTCGCTCTCGACTCGCGACCCCTGCTGGCGGAAATACAACTGCGAGGTCTCCAGCATGACCGGCGGTCGCTCCGGGCGACTGCCTGAGGCCTCGCCCGGAGGGGGAGCGTCGAGTTCGATTTGCACTTTGCCCGAGCTGAAAAGGTCTCCGGATTGCGCGCTGTAGTCGCAGCGGCGTGTGCGAATGACATCGCGACGCTTGCCGCTACGGCCGAACACTTCCACGTACACGTCTTCCAGCACGGTCGTCCCGCCCTGCTTGAAGGCCACCGTGCGCGCGGCATGAATGCTGAATATCTGCCGCCCCTCGTCCGAGCGCGTGAACGTGTAGCCGGAAAGTTGCTGGTGCACTTCCTGAGGCAGGGGTTGCGGCGGGCGTGAGGCCTTTTCCTCGCGCCCGCGCCCCAGCCAATAGGTGCCCACGACCACAAAGATGGTCGCCGTCAGCGCCCCGGCCACAATTCCGGTGACCATTCTTTGGCGCTGCAGGATTTTCGTAATGCTCGCCACGTTGCTCGTTCTCTCCCCAGAGCGGTCAGTTGTCAGTTATCAGTTCCCAGTTCCCGGTTCCCAGTCTTCAGTGACCGGCACTCGGCTTCCCTCGCTCCTTGATCCTTCGTCCTCGACTGCCCAAACCCCCAACGAGGGTTCCTTGCCTTCTGTCTTCTGCCTTCTGCCTTCTGGTTTCTGACTCCAGCCTTATGCAACGCAGAAATCCCTAATGATGAGCTGAAGCGTCCGCTCCCCCTGGTAGCGATTTTCATCCAAGTTGAACGCCAAATCCACGGTGTCCCCCGCGCGGATTTCGGTGAAGCGCTCCGCCATTCCCCACGCCAGCGCGTCGAAGGCGGCCGCGCCCTGGGCCACCCTTAACTTTAGATGCTTTTCCTTCAACACGCGAGGCGGGGCGAGAACCCGAACCCCGCGCGCCGCCAGGACCGGCGTGACATTGCCGAAGCCGAACGGCTCGAGCTGCGAGAGTTCTTCGAAGAGTTCCCAGTTCAACTCGCCTATCCTGACCTCGGCATCAACGCGCAGTGCGGGCTCAAGGTCCTCGGGCGAGAGCGTCGCGCGGGCATGTTCTTCGAAGCGCGCTGCGAGTTCCGGGATGCGGTTCGCGGCCATCGCAAAACCTGCCGCCTGCGCGTGGCCACCAAAGCGATCAAAGAGTTGGCTCGTTTCTGTCAGCGCCTCGAGTAAATGAAGTCCCTTGATCGAGCGACCGGAGCCAACCCCCACGCCATCCTCGACGCCGATGACCAGCGCGGCGCGATGATAGCGGTCCACGACGCGTTGCGCCACAATGCCGATCACCCCGCGGTGCCATCCCTCGCCCGAAAAAACCAATGTGTAACGCTCGGCCTTTTCCGGCTGACGGTCCATTTCCTCCATAATGGCGGCCAGAATCTGTTCCTCCACGCGTTGGCGCTCCCGGTTCAGGCCATCGAGCCGCTCGGCGATGACACGCGCTCGTGTCGCATCCGAGGTGGTGAAGAGTTCGATGACGTCGCGCGCGTCCTCCATGCGCCCTGCGGCGTTCAGTCGCGGCGCCAGGCGGAAGCCCACGTCGCCGGTTGTTACTTCGCGCCCCTCGAGGCCCGAGACGGCAACCAGCGCTGCGAGACCGGGCTGGGCCGGGTCGCGCAAACCGGCGAGGCCGAAGCGCGCGATGACGCGGTTTTCGCCGACCAGCGGCACCACGTCCGCAATCGTCCCGAGGCAGACGATCTTGAGATAGGACTCAAGCTGCCGCTCCGTCAGCCGCTCCGCGAGCAGCGCTTGGGCCAGCTTGAAAGCCACGCCCACCCCCGAAAGGTTCTTCTCGGGATAGGCGCAGTCGGGGCGTCGGGGATTCAAAATCGCGCAGGCGGGCGGCAGGTGGTCCTTGGGCAGGTGATGGTCCGTGACAATACAATCCAGGCCCAGCTCGCGCGCTCGCTCCAGCACCTCGTGCTCGCGGATGCCCGTGTCCACGCTCAACACCACGCGGTAGCCCCCGGCGTGCGCCTGTTCGATCACGGGCACGCGCATGCCGTAGCCGTCGGTCAGGCGGTGAGGGATATAAGCGTCCACGGACGCGCCCAGCGAGCGCAACGCTGTGAGCAGTACCACGACCGCCATCGTTCCGTCCACATCGTAGTCGCCGTAGATGAGGATCTTCTCCTGCCGTTCGATCGCCCGGCGCAGTCGCGCCACGGCGGCGGGCATATCGGCCATCAGGTAAGGATCGTGCAGGTGGTCGAGCGAAGGATGAAGAAAGCGCTCCGCCGCTGAGGGCTCGGCGATTCCGCGAAGCACCAGCAAGCGCGCCAGAAGGTTCGACACGCCCACTTCGCGGGCGAGGCGTGCAACGGCGTCCTGGTCAAGAGGAGAAATTTCCCAGCGCATCAGAGCCTGGTCATCCTGACAGAGGATTTCGAAGCACGCAAGAGGGCGCAAACACACCCGCCGGCCCGGCGACCCGGGAGCCGGAAGAGATCGACATTCGGCCTGGAAACTCTCAAGTGATTTATAATTAGCGCCGCGTTACGGTTCGGCGGCCGGTCAGAATCAACACGGCGGGAAATGACTCTCGAAGGGGGAATGGGATGTCCAAAAACGACAGGCGGCATTTCCTAAAACAATTCGGAACATTTGCGGGGTGCGCTCTCCTCGCCCCCGGAGCCCGGTCCGCGGGGTTATTCCCGGCGTTTCCCCATGGCGGCTTCAAGCTCGGCGCCATCAGCGATGGCCTCTCGGAGGACTTTGAGGAGGCCCTGAAAATCATGAAGAGCTACGGCCTCAAGTGGGTCGAGGTTCGCAGCATCTGGGGGATCTACAACACCGAGGCGAGTCCTGCCCAGATCGCGCGTGTCAAGGAACTCCTCGGCCAATTCGACTTCAGAGTCTCCGCGGTGGCCACGGCCTTCTATAAGTGCACCCTGCCGGGCACGAAGCCGGTGGATGAGGAGAAAGATGTCTACCCCTATGCCGGTCAGATGGACCTGCTCCAGCGCGCCGCGGAGCGCGCCCAAGCCTGGGGAACGGACAAGTTGCGCGTGTTCACCTTCTGGCGAGTGGCCGAACCCGAAAAACACTACGCGAGCATCGCGGAAGAGATGGAAAAGGCCGGGGAATTCGCGCGCGGCGCGGGCGTGCGCCTGGTGATCGAAAACGAGGGCGCCTGCAACGTTGGCACGGGGCACGAGCTGGCGCGTTTCCTCAAGATGGTGCGGTCCACAAACGTGGGCGCCAACTGGGACGTCGGCAACGGCCTGTGGCATGGCGAAATCCCCTACCCGGACGGCTACGACGCTCTCGACAAGAGCCGCATCTGGCACATGCACGTCAAAGGCGTCGAGTGCGACGCCGGCCTCAAGAACTGCCGCGAGACGTTTGCCGACCAGGGACAGATCGACCTCGCCGGCCAGTTCCGCGCTCTGGCGCACGACGGCTATGACGGAACGATTTCGCTCGAGTGCGAGTTTGAAACGCCCGGGCTCAATCATCAGCAGACCACCCGGCGTTCAATGGAAGGGCTGCTGAAGGTTGTGGCGCGGGAGAAAACGTGACGAGGCAAGAAGGTATCAGAAGTCGTGGCGTGGCCTTGCCACCCGATGGAGGCTGCACGGGCCGCCTGCAACGCGCCCTGGCATATTGAGT
>JAIQGB010000213.1 GCA_020072905.1 Terriglobia bacterium
GGTCAATTCGAAGGAGCGGGGAAAAGCCATGGCACTGGCGGTTCTGGGGGCTTGGATCGGCATGACGGCCGCGATGTGGTTCGCGGCGGCGGGAAGTTTCCGCACTGTTGACCGCGTTTCTGAAACCGCGACGGCAAAGCTCGATGAAGCGACACAGCCCGTCCGCCGGGAGCAAGCGCGCCTCTCATTCCGGTTCCTCGTCTCCGAGATCAACCGCACCTACTTCCGGGCCTACGGCTGTGCGCAACTCGTCCTCGGGACGGCGTTGTTCGTGCTCATCCTCCGGCAGACGCCCCGCGATGCGGCCTCGCTCGCCCTGGCGGGTGGAATGCTCGCGCTTGCCGCGGCTCTCACGCTCTACCTGACTCCGGAGATCGTGGCGGTCGGCCGCCAACTCGACTTCGTCCCACGCAACCCGGTTCCACCCGGCATGGCTCGATTCCGCGCGCTGCATGCCGCCTTCACGGCGCTTGACGGCGCGAAGTTGCTCTCGGGATTCGCGCTCCTCGCGCGGCTTGTATGGGCCCGCTGAGCGCGGTGTCCCGAAAAATACTGAAGCGGGCCGAGGTGTGAGATAATCCGCTGCAAACAACGCGGTCGAAGAGCGAACAGCAACTCCTTTCCTCAACGAGGGAGGTGGCAATGAAAATCCTAGGAGGATGCATCCTCAGCCTTGCCCTTCTCGCGCCGTTGGCCGCCGCGCAGTCGCTCGGCGATCTGGCGCGCCAGGAGCGCAAGCGCAAGGCACAGCAGCAACCTGCCGTCAGCGTGGAGACTGATGAACTGCGCAAGGGCAAGGTCGAGTTGACCCCGCCGCTCGACCCGGCGCGCAAGGGCGATCTCGAGTATCTGCTCCGGCAGCTTTCCCGCCCGATTGCGTCGCCCGAATTGCTCGCGGCATTCGTTCCGCTCAAGGAACAGGCGGTTCCGCGCCTCATCCCGATGCTGGGCAGCGCCGACCCGGTGAAGCGTGTGGCGCCGGCCACGGTGCTCACGGTGCTGGGCAATTCGGAGGGACTGGCGGCCATGGCGCGCATGCTCGACGAGTCGATTGCCGCCGCGCCTTCGTCCCAGGGTAAAGGTGAAGGCGAGAAGACCCGGGAGACCTTCCCAGAGAAGCTGGCGGCGACGCGCGAGGCCGGCTTGGCGCTTAACGCCACGCGCTTGGGCGTCTGGCGATTTACGGAAGGCAGCGCGATGACTCCCGACCAGGTGGTCCAGCGCTTGAAAGCCAGCCCTCCCATTGAAGTCGTGGGCGGACCGGACAATGGCCAACGAATTTTCAACCGCGCCCTGCGAGATGCCGATGGCAACCTGCGCCTCGGCGCCATCGCCTTGGTGCGCGTCGCCTCAGGAGGGAAGGATTTCGGTTTTCAGGCTGACCGACCCCCCGAGCAAAATGAGTCGGCCATCCAGGAAATCACCACCTTCCTGACCACGGAGCGCGCCAAGGTCATGTCCGCGCTGGCGGCGAAGCGGTAGTGGGCGAGCGTCCTCTCTGCCCGCACGCCAGGTTCGCACCGGCTGCTACTGCCTCACATACGGAATCCACACCTGCATGGCGGCGGGCTCGCGGTTCGCCCAGGCGTAGTAGGGTATGAACGTCAACTCGACCTCGTGCCCGGGGGGACGCGCCGCTGTCTCCAGCGTCTGATAGAGCGGTTGACCAGAGAGCGGCTTCGCGGTGGCCACGGCTCGGTGGCGCAACACCAGGATTCCTCCCAGTTTTTCCGGCAGGAACTGCGCAGTGAATTCCCTGCTCGGATCCGCACCAACGGGAAGAGACGCGTCGAAAATGGAGTCCAGACCGCTCTGGTCGGGTTGCTCGAGGCAGTAAACGAGCGGGCCGCGCTCGACTGCCACGCGCCCCAGGTCTTCCCGTACACGTGAATTGGCGACAATCAGGCGGGGCGTCATGTCGAGCGCCAGACGCACCGTGTCGCCTGCCTGCCAGCGCCGTTGAATGCGGAAATATTCGCCGGGTGTTGGGCTGCCGCCGGCCGGCGCGCCGTTCACCGTCACCGTTGCTGTGTTCGTCCAAGCAGGAATTCTCACATAGAGGCTGAATTCCGCCGGCGCGGCGGGAGTCACGCGGAGAGTAACTTCGCCGTCCCAGGGGTAGTTTGTTTCCTGGCTGAGATTCAGGCCTGTGCCATCCTCCAGGCGCCAGTCGAGCGTCGAGTTGTGGAACAGGTGCACGTAAACGCCCTCGGGGCTGGTGCTGTAGAGATAGCCGGGGAGTGCCGCGAACGTTCGCTCCAGGTTCGGCGGACAGCAGGTGGTCTCGTACCACGGGTTGCGGATTTTCTCGCCAGTCGATTCGAGCGGGTTGCGATAGCAGTAGAGCGTTCCGTCGAGCGACATTCCGGAGTTGATGCCGTTGTAGAGCGCACGCTCGACCACATCGGTGAAACGCGCCTCGCCGGTGGTGGCGAGCATCCGCCAGTTCCACATCATGTTGGCGATGGCCGCACAGCTTTCGGTGTAAGCCTGGGCGTTGGGCAGTTCGTAGGCGTCGCCAAAGGCTTCGCCTTCTGAACGAGAGCCCACCCCGCCTGTGATGTACATTTTGTGGTTCACCATATCGTGCCAAAGCGTTTCGAGCGTTTTGCGGTAGGCGGGGTCGCCGGTTTCGAGGTAGTAGTCGGTGGCACCGCTCGCCGCGTACATGGCGCGCACGGCATGGCCCACGAACTCCGTCCGGGAGGTGAACGGAATGCCGCTGAACAGGTAGGTGATTTGGCGGTCGTCCAGCTTCAGCCGCTCGCGCTCCACGCCGCTCAGGAGGTAGCCGGCGAAATCCAGGTAGCGGCGATCGCCGGTCGTGCGGTAGAGCTCCACCAGAGCCATCTCGAGTTCCGGATGGCCGGTCAGGGCCGGACGCTTGCTGGGCCCGAAGTTGTCCACAAGGTAATTCGCGAATTTGACCCCGATGTCCAGGAGTCGCCGGCTGCCCGTGGCGCGGTAGTAAGCGATCCCTGCCTGCAAGAGATGGCCCAGGCAATAGAGCTCGTGGCTGCGGTACATTTCGGTGAAGCGCTTCGCCTTGAGGTCATCGACGTAGTAGGTGTTCAGATAGCCGCTCGGCTCTTGTGCCGCCGCGATCTCGTCGGTCAGGGATTCCATCGTGACGCGCAGCCGGGGATGGTCTCCTGACTGCAGTACGAAGGCGACCGCCTCCATCCACTTGTAGAGATCGGAGTCGGTGTAAAGCGGTCCATGACGTTCCGCCTTCTTGTGGCCGGAGAGCCTTCGGAAGTTGTCCACGACGCCGTGCGCTTCAAGTTCCTGGAGCATTGTCGGGATGCTCCGCTCCGCGTTCGCCTTTCTGCGCGCGGCCCAGAAACCGTCGCCCATCGTGACGGCCCGTACGGGAACCGAATGGAGTTTCGCGTACGGACTCGACGCGGTATTGATGATGCCCTGCGATCTCCACGCGGTATCGGGCGATTCCGCAGAGAGAGGGACAGCGAAGAACAGGAGTGCAGGAACGATGCTGGCGAGTGCCCGGGTCAATGCCGTCCGAGGGTAAGTCATGGCAGGACCTCCGCAGTCGACCTTCGTCGTGACGACTTGGTGCCCGACGCTGACAGGTCGTCCGCCTTGCCCACACTCCAGGTCAGAAACAATCCGAGGGGAATTGCGGCAAGCGCTTGGTGGTTCCGGGGGAGAGTGGTCGCCTCCCAAAGGATGGATCGCGTCTGCCTGTTACAGGCATCGAAATTATAGCAAGAGTCCGCGCGGCGCCGTCGCGGTTTTGCTCTGCGGGTGCGGCCGAACAGGCGCAACGAAAACCATTGGCGGAGGAAATAAACTCGTTGCGGCGAGCGATTATTGACACCCCGCAAAACTCCGTGCTAAATTTCTTAGTCTTTGTAACTCAACGGGTTACTGTCTGTAGAGCTGACCGTTCCCAATGGGCGATATCTTCAGCCGGCTGGGGCGCCTCTTTGTTCAGAGCGCTCCAACGGCCATTTTCGTCTTTGTCCTGCTGGTGATCCTCGACCGGCTGTTCTTCCGGCGCCTTGCGGAGGTGCTGAGCGAGCGCGAGGCAAGGACAGCCGGCGCGCTCGAGCGAGCCCGCGAGCAGGCAGCGCTGGCCGAGACCCGCGCGCGCGAATACGAGGCGGCTTTCCAGGCGGTGCGGCAGGAGGTCTATCGCCAGCGGGAAGCGGAGCGCCGCAAGGCTTTGCTCGAGCACGAAGAGGCAGTTCGCAAAGCGCGCGGAGAGACTGAGTCCCGCTTGGCTCAGATGCAGTCCGAATTGGGGTCGGAAATCCAGCGCGCCAAGGACGAACTCCGCGCGGCGAGTGAAGGACTGGCGAGGGAAATCATCACGACAGTTCTCGGGAACGGGGCCGATGTCCCCACGGGAGGCACGCGTTGAAGACCGGCCGCCGCGCCTTTTTGGTGCTTCTGGTTTTTGCCTGCCTGCTGGGATTGGCCGGGGCTGTCTCGGCCGACGGCCCTGACCCGGACAATGCCCCAGGCGCGGAAACGGCCAAGGAAGGCGGCCACGAAGCCGGTCACGAAGCGCTCTACAAGTGGATCAACTTCATCCTCCTCGCCGGTGGCTTGGGGTATGTGTTGCGCAAGCCAGCGAGGGATTTCTTCCTCCAGCGGTCTGCTTCAATTCGCAAAAGTCTTGAAGAGGGCCGGAGGGCGCTGGAAACTTCCCAGGCTCAACTTCGCGCGGTCGAGGAAAAGCTCCAGCGCTTCGAAGAAGCGATGGCGGAGTTCCGCGCTGCGGCGCTGCGGGAAATGGAAGAGGAGCACGCGCGCATTCGGCAGACGGCGGCAGAGGAAGCGGCAAGGATGATGGAGTCCGTCCGAACGCAGATGGACGTGGCCGGCAAGCAGGCCATGCTCGAATTGAGACTCTTCACGGCGCAGATGGCCGTGGAGCTGGCCGAAAAGATGATCGTCCAGAGGCTCGATGAGGCCGGGCAGAGACGGCTGGTGAACGAGTTCGTGGCTCGACTGGAAGCGAAGCGAACCCCGGACTGATCCCGCAGAATGCTGCTGGCGCAGGTCGTGGCGCGCCTGTTGGCAAGGAAATTGCCGTGGCGATCGCGATTGCCAATCGATATGCCCGCGCGCTGGCCGACGTGGTCGCGCGGACGGGTGACTACCGCCGGGTGCAGGGAGAACTCCAGGATTTCGCCGCGGTCTTTCGCGAGAGCGCAGACCTGCGCGACGTGCTGCGCACCCCTGCCGTTTCTCCGCAAGAGAAGGCCCGGGTCCTGGAGGAGATTCTCCGGCGGCTCGGGACCTCCACGATCGGCGCCAATTTCCTGCGCGTGCTGCTTGGCAATTACCGGCTGGCGCTACTCGATGAGATCCTCGAGGCGTTCCAAGCGATCGCCAACGAGCGCCTGGGAGTGGCGCGGGTGGAAATCGCTTCCGCCACGGAGCTTTCAGAAGCGGAGCGGGGGGCGCTCGTCGCCCGCTTCGAGGCCCTCACCGAGAAGCGTGTGGAAGTGGATTTTCGAGTCGAGCGGAATTTGCTGGGCGGGATCGAGGCTCGAATCGGCAGCACGGTGTACGATGGGTCCGTGCGCGGCCATCTGGAGAGAATCCGTGAGAGGCTGATGGCGCGCTGAGTCGCGAGCGCTCCACCGCGGCTGGAATGATCGCAACTGAGCTGGTCGCCTGCGAACAGGGGGACGAGGCGAGAAGATGGCACAAATCAAAGCAGACGAAATCACCCGGATCATCCGCGAGCAGATTGAGAACTACGACCGCGGCGTCACCGTGAGTGAGGTGGGTTCGGTGATTTCGGTGGGTGACGGTGTGGCCCGCGTCCACGGCCTGGAGAACGTGATGGCCGGAGAGCTGCTCGATTTCCCTCACGAGGTCGCCGGGCTGGCCCTGAATCTGGAAGAGGATCAGGTGAGCGCCGTGCTGCTCGGCGATTACACCAAGATTCGCGAAGGGGACGTGGTGAAGCGGACGGGGCGGATCATGGCGGTGCCGGTGGGGGAGGCGTTGGTGGGCCGCGTCGTGGACGCGCTCGGACACCCCACCGACGGCAAAGGTCCCATCATGACCGAGGAGTTCATTCCGGTCGAGAGGCTCGCCCCGGGTGTTGTGGACCGCCTGCCGGTTCGCGAGCCACTGCAGACCGGCCTCAAGGCCATCGACGCCATGATTCCCATCGGGCGCGGCCAGCGCGAGCTCATCATTGGCGACCGCCAGACGGGTAAGACGGCGATTGCTCTCGATACCATCCTCCACCAGCACGGCGAAGACGTGATCTGCATCTACGTCGCCGTCGGCCAAAAGCGCTCGACGATCGCCCAGGTCATCAAGACGCTCGAAGAGCATGACGCGATGAGGTACACGATCGTCGTCGAGGCGGGATCGTCCGACCCCGCGCCGATGCAATATATCGCCCCGTACGCGGGCTGCGCCATGGGCGAGTACTTTCGCGACCGCGGGCGACATGCGCTGTGCGTTTACGACGACCTCTCGAAGCATGCCGTCTCTTACCGGGAGATCTCACTTCTCCTCCGCCGACCGCCGGGCCGCGAAGCTTATCCGGGCGATGTCTTCTATCTGCATTCGCGCCTGCTCGAGCGCGCGGCGAAACTGAACAAGGAGAAGGGCGGCGGCTCCCTTACTGCCTTGCCCATCATCGAGACGCAAGCCGGCGACGTCTCCGCTTATATTCCCACCAACGTCATTTCGATTACCGACGGACAGATCTATCTCGATGCCGACCTTTTCAACACCGGCGTCCGCCCGGCCGTCGATGTGGGCCTCTCGGTTTCACGCGTGGGCGGCAATGCGCAGATCAAAGCCATGAAGCAAGTCGCCGGCACACTGCGGCTCGAGCTCGCCCAGTACCGCGAACTCGCCGCCTTCGCGCAGTTCGGCAGCGATCTCGATAAGACCACGCAAGCACAACTCAATCGCGGGCGGCGCCTGACGGAAATCCTGAAACAGAACCAGTACCAGCCGCTGCCGGTGGAAAAACAAATTGCCGTCATCTTTGCGGGGACCAACGGCTACCTCGATGACCTGGCCATCGAGGATTGCCTGACCTTCGAGGCGGCGCTGTACGAGTTTATGGACAATTCCTACCCGTCCCTCGGCCGAACGCTCGTCGAGAAGAAACAAATCGACGATGCGCTCCGAGCCGACATACGCAAGATGCTCGACGAGTTCAAGGCCAAGTTCCTGGCGGAGCGGAAGCAGAAAGTTGCCTGAAGGGATGGCGGCGTCCTCTCGACGCCGGAAGAAGTGCCGGGCCGCGTTGTGGCGCTGCAAGAGGAATTGCGGAAGAAAGCGTTGGAGGTTCCCTTTGTGGCTATAAGAGACTATCGCCCCGAGCTATTGAGCGATGATTTATCCGTGTTGGAAACCCTCTTCCGGGATGGGCGCCGGTGACAGAAATCCAGAGGCGGGTCGTTCTCATCACCGGTGCATCCAGCGGGATTGGCGCCGCCACGGCCAAGGCCATCGCGCGCCGCGGCGGGCAGGTGCTCTTGCTGGCGCGCACCCAAACCGCCCTGGAAACGGTCGCCGCCGAGATCACGGCCCACGGCGGCACGGCCCGCGTCTATCCGGTCGATCTGACGGATCTCACGGCGGCTAC